>JBNLFC010000223.1:0-6437 GCA_050305335.1 Leptospirales bacterium | reverse complement strand
AGAATTCCATTCTCCAACTCAAGCGGCTTCCTACGGAATCGGATCGGGTACTTTCAAAAGCCGGGGAAGAAAATGCAGGGGCGCTGGACATTGGCGACGGCCTTGCCGTGGTCTTCAAAATTGAAAGCCATAACCATCCTACTGCGATTGAACCCTACCAGGGAGCAGCCACTGGCGTGGGTGGAATCATGAGAGATATTTTTACCATGGGAGCGCGTCCTATATGTTCTCTAAACTCACTCCGATTCGGTCCGCCGGACAGCGCTCGTAACCGTTATTTGCTCTCCCGGGCTGTAAAGGGGATCGGCGATTACGGAAACAGTCTGGGCATTCCTGTGGCAGGGGGAGAGCTTTTTTTTGATTCTTCTTTTTCGCGTAACGTCCTGGTAAATGCTATGACTGTGGGAATTGTACGCCACGATGCCATGGCATCGGCTACAGCGAAAGGTCCTGGCAATTCGGTTTTCATCGTGGGAGCTACCACGGGGAGGGACGGGATCCATGGTGCCAGTTTCGCAAGCCGGGATCTCTCCGACGAGTCTGAGAGTAAGCGAAGCGCCGTACAGGTGGGAGACCCCTTTATGGAAAAGTTGCTTATGGAAGCAACTCTTGAACTGATCGCTTCAAAGAGTCTGGTAGCAATCCAGGATATGGGAGCCGCAGGGTTGTCCTGTGCGTCGTCCGAAATGAGCGCACACGGAGACGTTGGTATGGATATAGACCTGGATCTCGTTCCTCTGAGGGAAGAGGGGATGAGTGCCTATGAGATTATGCTTTCAGAGTCCCAGGAGCGAATGCTGGTGGTAGCCAGACCGGGCAGGGAAGCAGAGGTAATCTCCATTTTTGAGAAATGGGACCTTCATGCAGTTCGAGCAGGAGTGGTGACGGATGATGGTTTTGTGAGGATTCGTCGGCATGGTCGACTCTGTGCAAAGATTCCGGCTCATTCACTGGTGCTGGGTGGCGGCGCGCCCCGTTATAAGCGGGATGTTCAAAAGCCCGAATACCTGGATCGTGTTGCGCTTCTGGATCTGAACGCTATTGCTGAGGTTACAGATCCGGGACCGGTATTACTGGAGTTTCTCTCTTCTCCAAATATTGCATCCCGTCGTCCTCTTTATGAGCAATACGATACGGAGGTGGGCCTGTCCCGCGTTCTGGGTCCTGGTGCCGACGGTGGATTGACCCGGGTGCCCGGAACCAATAAAGGGATTGCTGTCTCTACCGATTGCAACTCGCGCTATTGCTATCTAAATCCCTCTCTGGGCACTGCCCAGGCAGTTTTTGAAGCTGCACGAAACGTTGCTGTGACCGGTGCCCGTCCCATTGGCATTACCAACAATTTGAACTTTGCCAATCCCTATCTCCCTGAAAATTATTATATGTTTGTAGAGTGCATTACCGGAATGAGGGAAGCCTGCCTTGCATTGAATACCCCTGTGACAGGAGGCAATGTCTCATTCTATAATGAAAGCGAAGATGGCCCCATTTTTCCCACTCCTACAATCGGTATGGTGGGCCTTCTGGAGGATTTGAAATATCGTGTGACGCCCTTTTTTAAGGATAGTGGTGATTTGATCTATCTGGTGGGCAACTTTCAGCCATCCATGGGCGGTTCCGAGTATTTGAACTGGCGTTTTGGAAAGGCACTGGGTGAGCCGCCGTCGCTGGATATAAGTGCAGAAACCGCGCTCATCGATTTCCTTGTGGATGGTGCTCAAAAAGAGATATTTGCCTCCGCTCACGATCTTTCTCTGGGGGGACTGAGCATTGCCCTTTTTCGTACCGCTTACACACCGGAAACCAGAAGGATTCTGGGATTCCAGCTGGAGCGTGGTACTATGGAGGGGCTGGAGCGTAAGGTCACTCGAAAAGATCTTCTCTGGTGGGGAGAGAGCAATAATTCGGTTTTAATCTCGGTAAAACCGGATCAAAAGGAACTCCTTGGAGAACTTGCCAGGCTCCGGGGACTTCCCTGTCTGGAACTGGGGAGAGTGAGTGATTCTCCTGAACTGGATTTCGGGCTTTTTACCATCCAGAGCCAGGATGCAGTGAAAGCTTTTGAGGATGGGATTGCGGATATCTTTTAATATTCCTTATCTTTTGCGTGAATATCTCTGAATCGGGTGGCCTGGCGACTATCTGGCTGGAATCCGTATCAACACGTTCGGTATTCCATTGCTACTTTTGTGAATTACAAAACCTTTCAGGCGAAGGGATCGAGTGGCACGTAGCTCTTCCAGGGAGATAATCCTGCATTTTTTCTCTCCCGGGGAGGGGGAAAATTCTCCTCTCGAGTCTGTTCTTGCCTCTTTCTGTTTTATCATAAAGATACTATCGGGCATGCAGGAGAGGAAAATTGAGCAGCCGGAAATGTATTTCAGATGAGATGAGCGGCAGTGGATTTTCGAAAAAGGCTCTGGACATCTGACCCGAAGTTCCTGAAAATAGTATAAACTTTAACCAGTGCCGGGAGAGAAGAGAAACATGGCCAATGCTCATAATCCGCATTCAGTGAAGCAGCATCCTTTCCGCCGGGGTCGCTCTATTGTTGTTACTCTGTTAACCTTCATAAGCTTGTTTTCTGGATGCGAACCGGCGCAGAGCAAAAATGCATCCTATATATTCGATCGGGATACTTTCGACGCAGCTGTCAAGTATGCCACCGAATTCTATCTGGATAGTAATGATATCAACTACAGCCGGGCCTATGTAGGGGCTTCGGAAATGGCACTGGCTTCACTGCCTTATTCTCTCATTCTAATGCCTGTGGCCTTCTACGAAAAAAGAGAGACTGTTCAGCTGCCAGAGAGAGTGGTTCCAGGCAAAGTAATCAAAATATCCAGTGATGATCCATATTTGATTCTTGTTCCTGATTATGTGGCGCTGGAAAAACAGGCTGAAAGAGCCCTCAAAGCCAGAGAGGCAAAGATCAAGCGGCTTTCTCCAGCCGATGCAGAACGAGAAACTCAACGTTTGAAGGATCGTCTGAATGAAGAGAAAAAAGCGCTGGAGATGTACTGGGACCAGATCCCATTTTCCTCCAGGGATTTTCATTCGGTAATCGCATGGATTGAACAGAATCTCGATCATTACAATACTCTTCCTTCGACCCATAAAGGCGAAAATCCTTATAAGGATGAGCCTTTCAGCATGAAGCAGGTTTACTTCAATGCGGCCAACGGCTTCATGCAAACCATTGATCCTCACAGCGGAGTGATTCCCCGCGAACTGTGGGAAAAAATGAAAAAAGAATCCGAAGACTCTTCATTTGAAGGAATTGGAGCCATGCTCCGTGGTGGGGATACACAGGATGTGGTTGTGGAAACGCCTCTGGCCAACTCGCCGGCACTGCGAGCAGGGCTTCATGCCGGTGATATCATAAAGACAGTGGATGGTAAGAGCATCATAGGTCTTCCGTTATCTGAAGTTGTAAAGAGAATCCGCGGCAAAAAGAATACTAAAGTAACTCTGGGTATTGAACGTCCACCCATCATGAATTCGAAAAACATTGAAATCATACGTTCTTTAATTGTTCAAAAAGCGGTCACATCAGAATTCCTTCCCGGAGATGGCGTTGCAGTATTGAAAGTTTCCTCATTCCTCTATGAGAGAAATAGCACGTCCGATATGGTTCGAGAGGAGTATCAATCTCTATTAAAAAAATCCAACGGGAAAATCAAAGGCATCATCCTGGATTTGCGAGGGAATCCCGGCGGTATACTGGACGAAGCAATCCAGGTTTCTGGCCTCTTTCTAAAAAAAGGGTCTATTGTGGTTCATACCCAGTCCAGTGGTTCAGGGAGGCTTGTGCCCAAAGCCAGCAATTCGGATCCGGTAGCGCCTGTTGACATACCGATGATTGTTCTCATTAACGCGGGTTCCGCTTCCGCCAGTGAGATTGTCGCCTCGGCATTGCTGGATCACAATCGGGCTTTGATTCTTGGAGATCGTAGCTTTGGTAAGGCAAGTGTGCAGACAGTGGACGAAAACAGTGCTACGGGAATCGTCATGAAAATTACAGTAGCGCGCTATTATGCTCCGCGGGGGTATACAATACAGGTATTCGGTGTAGTACCTGATATCGCTGTTTCAGATGAACCGGATGGAACTTTCCCGGTGCGTTTTCGTGAGGAAGACATGTGGAAGCACCTCCCTGAATTGACCAAAAGAAGTCCTGATCCGATTCATGACGCTTATGCCCGCAAAGTGAAAGATGCCGTTGGCAAAAATAGCGTGGCCGAAAGTTATTTGAAAAAGCACCGCCATGATGCCCAAAAACCCGATTACATGCTTATTCGGTCTCTCAGTTATCTGAAATATATGGCGAATCATCCTATACCCCATTGAATTTCAGCTAAGGATCTGTCATGGGGAAAAGTCTTGACGTAGATGTATTGATCATCGGGAGCGGAATCTCCGGTCTGTATCTTGCCTTGCAACTGGACCCGGCCCTGAAAGTATTGATCGTCACCAAAGATGGAAAAAAAAGCACCGGGACCTATCATGCTCAGGGTGGCGTTGCTTCCGTACTATCGCAGTATGACACACTGGAAAGCCACTTCGCCGATACGTTGAATGCGGGTGCGGGATTGAACGACAACGAAGCGGTGCAGGTTCTTGTAAATGAGGGGCCGCGTCATATTCGCCATCTCCTTGAGATGGGGGTTCCCTTTGAAAAGGATGTATCGGGCAATTTGCTTTTGACCAGAGAAGGGGGCCATAGCGCCGATCGGATTGTCTATGCCGGTGATCATACCGGACGAGAAATTCTGGATATTCTGGAAGTCCGCGCAGAAGAGCGGGGCAATGTGGAGCTTCTGGAATACCATTCGGTCGTTGAGTTGATTACTCGGTATCACTTGAAAGATTCAGGTCAAGTCAGAGAAGAACCTGCATGTTGCTATGGAGCCTATATTTACGATCGTGGCCGGGGAGAAGTAGACATCGTGCGCGCGCACTATACAGTGCTGGCCACAGGGGGGGCGGGGCAGGTCTATCTACACAACACAAACCCGCCCGTTTCCACCGGCGATGGGGTTGCTCTCGCCTATCGTGCAGGCGCTATCATTACCAACATGGAATTCTATCAATTTCACCCCACGGCTTTTCATTCTTCCCGACTGGAGGAGACATCTTTTTTAATTTCAGAGGCTGTACGCGGGCATGGTGCCGTGCTCCGGGATCTTGAGGGACGCGCTTTCATGAAGGATTACGATCCTCGCGGTGATCTTGCTCCCCGGGATATAGTGGCTCGCGCCATCGATGCCGAGATGAAAAAAAGCGGTGCCGCTCATTTGTGGCTGGATACAACTCATCATTCGCGCCAGGAACTGAGCACAAGGTTTCCCACGATATTCCAGCACTGTCTGAATGAAGGAATCGATATATCGAAGAAGTGGATTCCAATTGTCCCGGCAGCTCACTATATGTGCGGCGGTGTTGAAACGGATATGGATGGCCGTACCTGCGTGGAGAATCTTTTTGCAGTAGGAGAGGTGGCACACACCGGCGTTCACGGGGGCAACCGTCTTGCTTCCAATTCTCTACTGGAGGGACTTGTCTTTGCAGCCCGCATCGGAAAGAGACTTTCGGAAGAAGCTTTCCAGAGAAAACATGCCGAGGTGAAAGAGTGGGATAAGCAGGGTCTGGACAACATTGAGGAGTGGGTGCTTGTTGAGCATAACTTCGAAGCTTTGAAACGTGTTATGCATAATTATGTGGGTATTGTTCGTTCGGATTTGAGGCTCAATCGTGCTCTTCGCAGGGTCAATATGCTTTACGATGAGATTGAAGATTTTTATAGACGTACATTTATTAAAAACAGAATCCTTGAGCTCCGCAATATGACCACTGTAGCCAGGCTGATCGTTCTCTCCGCTCTGGCGCGCAAAGAGAGTCGGGGGCTGCATTATTCTCAGGACTATCCCGAAGATCGCACACCATCCCATCACTATACAAGAATGCGACGAAGCGCAGCCGAGTATCCTGAGCTCCTTCCAACGGTTCAGGAATGAAACCTTACTGACAGCCTGGAATCTTAGACTGCAGCAATAGTAGATAAGATAATTTGCAATATCATACAATCTCCTGACTTCAGTACAATTATGTGATCTTAATTTTCCATTGACAGGTACTGCATTGACTGTGCACCCTGAGTCATGTGAGAGGTAGAAAGACTTTGTTCACTGTTTTCTGTTGGAACACCAGCCTGGGAGAGATGCGAATATGGTCACAATACCTGGCTACCAGATCAACGAAAAGATCTCTGAGTGCGATAGAACTATTGTGTACCGAGGTGTCAAAAAAGATGCCGGTACATCAGTTATTCTGAAGATTATTAAGGCCGAGTATCCTACCCCTGCGGACATTGCGCGTTTCACAACTGAATACGAGACAATCAACAGTATACAATCGCCATGGGTCATTCAATCTTA
>JBNLFC010000222.1:0-6495 GCA_050305335.1 Leptospirales bacterium | reverse complement strand
CTCGCCCCGATTTAAGGGCGGGGCTTTTTTATGCTTTTTGCCTTTTAACTCCGGGAAAATGAGTTCCTTTTCTAAGTTAACATTATATATATTTAAACCGTATCAGCAGGGAGATGCCATATGCCTGACAGAGAAGTAAAAACCATCAAAGACCTCATATACTTCCAATATGCTAAAATCATTGCAAAAAGCGCCATGGGACCCGATGCAAAGAAAAATTCCTATGGATTCATTAAAACCACTTTCCGGAAATTAAAACATGACGAGAAGCGTTGGTCGGAGATCCTTCGTGAGGATAGACAGTTGGTTGAGGGGGAAAAAAAATGCATCTATTGCGGGAGTATGGAAAATCTCCAATGGGAACACATTGTTCCCAGATCCCTGAAAATCAATGAGAAGTGTTCAATCTGCGATCACATCCAGGGAATTCACAATCAAATCCGGTCCTGCAAGACATGTAACACAAGGAAGGGTACAAAAGGACTTTACCATTTTTTTAAAGAATCACATCCTGAAGCCCCGCGTTTATCGGACATTCTCCCCCCATTGCTGGAAAAGAAATATCTAAAGACCATCTATCAATGCCATCTATGTCGAGGTACTCTGATATGGGATGGCAACGGTCAGGCCTTGAGCGTCCTGGATCTGGACCTTTTATGAAGAAATTCCCTCGCGAGAAGGATCGAGGGTAGCAGCCCGGCCCTCGCCATAGAAAGAGCCGGGCGCGACCGAGAGCCTGGTCCGGCCTGGTTTAGCCGGTATTTCCAGTAAGAGAGATGGGCCGGACTCGCTCACCGGTTAAAAAAAAACAAAATTTTTGATCTAGCTCTTGACAGATTCAACAAATTTGATATATTCAGATCGTTCAGAATATTCTAAACAACCTTAAACCTGAGGTCCTCTATGAAAATGATGAAGTTGATCCTGATCGTTGCCATGTTCACCCTGCATCCACCATTGGACGAGATCAAAGCCGCCGAACCTACGCCAAGGGACGTGGTGGATAAGATGGACGAAGCCATTCGAGGCAATACCTTCCAGGCCAGAATGGTGATCAAGATCAAGCGCCCACGGATGAATCGAACTCTGGAATTGGAGTCATGGGATGATTCCAGACAGAAGAAATCATTTACGAGAATTTTAAGACCTACCAAGGACCGAGGAGTGGCGTTCTTGAAGGATCACAGTAATCTCTGGCAATATATTCCATCTATAGGCAAAGAAATCAAAATCGAAGGATCCCTATTACAGGACTCCTGGATGGGTACAGATTTTTCCAATGACGATATGGTGCGCACAACGTCCGTAGTAGATGACTATAAGCATAGATTTTTGCAAGCGCCTTCAGATAACCTCTATCGCATTGAGATGATTCCCAATCCAACCGCCCCCATCACCTGGTCTAAAGTGATTGTAGATGTAAAGAAAGAGGGTTATCTCCCTGTTAAACAGGAGTTTTACGACCACAAAGGAAGATTGAAAAGAGTGATGAATTATTCGGAATACCGCGTGATGGGTGGTCGAAACATTCCTACGGTCTATGATATGGATTCCATAGAAGATGGAAAAGTTGTATCCACAACATCCATGATTTTTAAAGCGATCGCTTTTAATGCCCCGATTTCTGCTTTTGTTTTCAGCAAAGCCAATATGAGAAGGTAAGTCATGTTACAGATGGCCTATCGTAATCTCTGGAGGAGCAAAAGAAGGACCCTCATTACCCTCTCCTCCATTGTGTTTGCCACTTTCCTGACGGCAGCTTTAAGATTCCTGACGTATGGTACGCACAGCGATACCATTGCCCGTGCTGTAGAGAATGGGACGGGGTATCTACAGCTGGCCGCGTACGGTTGGATTGAAAGCGGACGCAGACTGGATAGAGCGCTGGATATGACGCCTGAGTTGACATCTAAACTCCATGCCATGGGACTGGATGATTACTCTCCGCGGATCGAAGCCGGAGCTCTGGTAAGCAAAGACAGGCTCTCTCGCTTCGTCATGGTAACATCTTTCAACCCGGAACGAGAATCGCACGTAACGGTATTGAATCACAAGATCATAAAAGGCGCTTTTTTACCTCAAAATGATGAGAGCGCCAATGTGGATTCGAAAGGAAGGACCATATACCCTGCCGTGATTGGTTATAAGATGGCAAAGTTTCTAAACGCGGATACGGGAAGTCATATCACTCTCGTAACTTCTCAATTTGATGGATCGGTAGGTGCTATCATCGTAGAGGTGGTTGGTATCATTCGCGCTGACCATACTGATGTAGATGAGAACCGTGTCTATCTGACTCTCGGTGGAGGCAAAAGACTCTTTGCGCCTGGCGCAGGTGGAGAGTTCCCACGTTATACAAGTCTTGCGTTTCCTGTGGCCGACGAAAGGGATGCGGGAAAGAAAGCGAAGGAGCTTGAAGAAGCATTCGCAACACCTGCAACCGAAGGAGCTCCAGAGGATTCCAACGTATTTGATCCTGTGGTACTGGACTGGAAGGCCCTGAACCAGGACCTGGTCCAGTATATGATATTGGATCAGGTCGGTAACGAGATAACAGCAGCTTTTCTTTTGCTCATCATGGCCTTTGGCGTAATGGCCACGGTGGAACTCTCCATACATGAACGGACCCGTGAATTCGGAATACTCATGGCCATTGGAACAAAAGGGAATCGTATTGTGGCCATGGTCCTTCTGGAGGTGATTCTCATGTTAATCATTGGCATCGCCGTGGGCATGATTCTGGCCACGGCCCTGGGCTTCTATTATCAATACAACCCCATTGTAATCACAGGCGACATGGCCGAGGCCGCAGTGGAGTTGGGCTCCATTGCGGAAATCCGGCCTATTGTAGATCTTACAGAAGGCTATATTGCTATTCTGGCACTCACGATTCCCTCTCTGCTTTTTTCCTGGATGGGTGCACGTAGAATCAAAAAACTCCAGCCGGTGGAGGTCATTACAACACTATGAAACGAACAATTCCATTCTCCACAACGCTGGTCACCATGTCCTGGAGAAACATCTGGCGCCAGAAAAAAAGAAGTTATCTGGTGATGTCCACTGCAGTGGTCGGGATGTTAGGAGTAGTCTTTATGATGGGCTGGATAAACGGGCTCTTCGATGCGATGATCAGCGGTGGCATTGATACAGGACTGGGTCACGTCCAGATCCGACCGGAAGGCTATAACGTTAAAAAAGAGATAGGGTCTCTTCTACCAGATGCATCTGCCATAATGAAGGCTGTAGGTTCTGCAGAGGCTGCCTCGTCGGAAAAATTTTACTACTCCCCGCGGCTGGAAAGACAGGGGCTACTTCGACTGGGCTCCTTTACCCGGGGTGTAATGCTCATGGGAATTGACCCGGAAACGGAGCCCGGTGTCAGCTCGTTTCATCGCTGGATGGTTTCAGGAGAATACCTGACGTCAGACGAGAACCAGAATGAGTTCATGATTCCTGTATTACTTGGACAATCCACGGCCGAAAAGCTGGAGATTGAGGTAGGCGATAGCGTGGTCCTGTCAACCGGAGACTCCGATGGCGAAAACGTTTCTTTACGAGGAGTGATCCAGGGGCTATTCCAAACACCTATTGAACCCATCAACAAGTACACAGTCATCGTGCGAAGAAGTGATCTTTCCCACCTCTATGACGCCACTGATAATCATATGAGCACAATTGTAATCCATGGAAAAAAACGCGAGGAAGCAGACATTTTAAAAACATTGATTGCCGGAGAGGTTAAAAAAAATGTCCCATCCTCTTCTGCAGAGGTCCTGACCTATACTGATCTCCAGAAGGAATTAAAGAAAATGCTGGATCTCTCCAGTCAGTTCCAGGGGATCTTTTATGTGATTTTATTGACGGGGTTTGCATTAACTCTTTTAAACTCGGTGTTGATGTCGGTTTTCGAAAGAATGCGCGAAATCGGAATTCAAAGAGCGCTGGGTGCGAAAGTATGGGTGATCATTGTTGGGATTCTACTGGAGTCACTTTTTATCGCCCTCATTGGAAGCTCCTCCGGCATTGTTCTGGGAGGCGCCATTGTAGTTCTGACTGGCTGGACCGGGATCTCTTTCGGAGCTTTTCTGGAGGGAATCGAGTTAATGGGCAATGTTACGAGCATTGTTTATCCATATCTTACGGTATCCGATATAGTTCTCGCTTTTACGATATCGATTCTAATGAGTCTCCTCGCGGGTCTCTATCCCGCCTGGAAGGCGTCCAGGACCGATCCGGTGGTGGCTATGCAAAACAAATGAATTGGGATTTCAGGTTATTAGTTCGTAATTATAAACATTTACAATGATTGGTAAAAAAAGGGAGGCCATATATGCAATTGATCCATGTAGAATCACTCAGCAGAAATTTCCAGCAAGGAGAATTTGTGGTGCAGGCATTGAAGGAGATTTCCTTCGATGTGGGAGAGGGTGAATTTACAGCGCTGGTGGGGCCATCTGGCTCCGGAAAAAGCACCTTACTCAACTGTATCGGAGCTCTGGATCGACCTACATCAGGCCGCATTTTTCTGGATGGTAGCGCACTGGATTCTCTGAAATCCAATCAGTTATCCGACTTTAGACTCTACAAGATCGGTTTTGTATTTCAGGCGTACAACCTGATTCCGGTACTTACCGCTTACGAAAACGTAGAGTACATCCTTGTGTTGCAGGGTGTGGAAAAAAGCGAACGTCGACAACGCGTAAAATCCATTTTTGAAGAAATGGATATGAAGGATCTGCTGGATCGCTTCCCCAGGCAGCTTTCGGGCGGTCAGCAACAAAGAGTAGCGGTGGCAAGAGCCCTGGTCTCCCATCCCCGGGTGGTGCTTGCGGATGAACCTACTGCTAATCTTGATGGAAAAAATGCAGATCTGCTTTTGAGCATTATGGAAGAGATGTGCAGGTTAAAAAACACCACGTTTCTTTTCAGCACCCATGATGAAAGAGTGATGAAGAGGGCAAAGCGATTGATCCATCTATCTGATGGAGTGATCGAATCAGATCACGGAGTAAAATAAGAATTCTTCCGTTGTGTGAAGTTTAAACGGGGAATACGGGAGATGGACTATGCTTACAATGGCTTTTCGCAATCTGCTTCGCAATAAAAGGCGCACCATCATTACTCTTGTTTCCATAGTTTTCGCAACATTCCTAACGTCTTTTGTACGCTATATGGTCTACGGAGTGGAGATTGATATGGTGGATCGGGCTGTAGCCAGCGGAAGTGGTTACCTTCAGGTGGCAGCATACGGTTGGCTGGAAAGTAACCGTCGCCTGGACAGGGCTCTTGATTTCACTCCAGATATGCAACAAAAGCTTGCTGAGGCCGGAATCAAAGACTATACTCCGCGGATTGATGGTGGCGCACTCGTGGGCTATGAAGAGGAGTCACGCTTTATCAGAGTGAATTCCTTTGACGTCGATCGTGAAAGGAATATCACCAGAGTTCACGAGAAGATCATAGAAGGCTTTCCCCTGGACCAGGGCGACGATCATCCGTTTGTTAACAGAGAAGGTAGACCCGTCTACAATGCTGTGATCGGTTACAGACTGGCAGGTTACCTGGGTGCCCACGTAGGATCGGAGATTACCCTGGTTACCTCCCAGTTTGATGGATCGGTAGGCGCCATCATTGCAAAAGTAAAGGGAATCATTCGCGCTGATCAGCTGGATGTGGACGGAAATAGAGTTTTTCTGACCCTGGGAACGGGACGTGTTCTTTTTGCACCGGGTGCGGGAGGCGAATTTCCGCGATACACAAGCATCGCTATCAGTGCCCATGACTCGAGGGAGGCTTTGAAGCTCAAAGAAAAGTTGTCGGATCTTTTTCCGGAACCTGTCACTGACGTAGCTCCCGAAGATTCGGCAGTCTTTGATCCGGTGGTGCTGGACTACGATGACCTGAATCCAGAGCTTTCCCAATTATTGATTATCAGCGAATTCAAGAACGAAACAGTGATCATTATTCTGCTTGTCATTATGATCTTTGGACTGCTCACCACACTGGAACTCTCCATACACGAACGTACTTTTGAATTTGGAATTATGATGGCCATTGGCACCAGAGGCAATCGGCTGGTACTTTTGATATTGATGGAGATGACGCTGCTTCTTTTGATCGGGATTGCTATTGGAATCGCAGGAGGCTCTCTTCTCGCCTACTACTACGAATTGAATCCAATCGTATTTACCGGTGATCTGGCTAAATCGGCAGTTGAAAACAATACTGTGGCACGTCTTCGCCCTGTGGTGGACCTGGCCCCCACTTATATAGAAATATTAACTTTTCTTACCCCTTCCCTTCTGTTATCCTGGTGGGGGGCCAGCAGGATTAAAAAACTGCAACCTGTGGAAGTGATCGGGAATCTGGGCTGATGGGAGTTCTATTATGAAAATTACACTCCATTTCTCCGGAGTATTGATCAGCATGGCCTGGCGAAACGTCTGGAGGCAGAAAAAGAGAAGTTATCTTGTGATTTCCACAGCTCTTGTGGGG
>JBNLFC010000221.1:0-6563 GCA_050305335.1 Leptospirales bacterium | reverse complement strand
AAGGGAATCCCTTCGAATGCTGGATCCGGAGTGTCAGGACGGGAGGTGTAGGCCTTCTCCTTCTGACAGAGGAAGCATACACCAGGATAACGATAGGTTGCCGGATCATAACTCCCCCGGGAAACCGGAGGGGAGTCCACTTTTGAAACAGGGCCTGCGGGCAGTGCGGGATCCTGCAACGGGCTATCACTCCCCTCACCTGGAAGGATCTGGATTTGATTGGCACCTCCCGATAGTTCGGTGAAAGCCAGCATCTCGGTCTCCTGTCCCTGCCGTTGCTTTAAAACAAGAGAGGCATCCAGCACGCCTGTAAAACTGGAAGTGAGGGGAATGAGTTCATCCGCGGAAGTAATGGCTCGATTGCGTATGGACGCCATGGGAATGCGGTAAAGATTGGGAATGCCGGTCTGATCCGAACTCACAACAAGTGTATCGTTGCTGGCAGCAATAGGTCGGCTGACGTATGCATCCAGTTCGGTCAGAGCCATGCGATTCCCGTCAATACGGGAGAGCCGCCAGATCTGCTGTAAATTTTTTCCGGCATTTTCCTTCCGGAGTGTTTCTCCCTTCCCCGGAAGACCATAGTAAATGTAGTCACCATCGGCCGAATAGGCGGGCCAATTTTCTTCGAAATAATCATTGGTCCAACGTTTCATACTCCCGTCGGCCATGGTATACTCGTAGAGATCGCTCTTACCCCGTACAACTCCGGTGAAAAGAATCCGCTTGCCATCGGGGGAAAAGAGGGGGTATTTCATCATATCAAAAGGCAACGATATAGTGGAATCCACACTTCCTTCTTGAACATCAATAATGATCAGGGATTGTTTCCCATAACTCCTGCCGGAAACCAGAAGCCGATCTCCCGCTGGACTGAAGCTAAGCCTGGTATCCAGAGGATGATACTCCTCATATTTCTGATTGCGTAACGCTTTCAGAACGAGCTTTACCTCACGAGCACGACCGGGGGTAATACCGGGTCCAGGAATGGAACGAATTACAATTGCTGGAAAGAGTGTTTGCATGGATATATATGCGATTTTTTTCTGATCGGGAGAGATGGCGGGCTTGATTCGGTAATACGCCGGGTCCTGATCCGTTTCTATCATGCTACGAATTCGGCTATCCGAACCGGATCTGTACATTTGCAACTGTTTCCCATACCGATTTCGCAAGAAAGTGTAGAACTCACTGTTGAACGAACTCACATCAGTCCCGAACGCTGTGCGAAATGAGCTCGGATAACTCCCCGATTTACGAAGTTCTTTTAAAAGAAAGCCAATCCTGCCGACACCATAGCGCTGATCAATAAAGAGCATGACCGCCTGGCCACCTTTGTAGAACATATAGGGAGACGATACTCTTCCAGCCTGCAGGTCGTACAGGTCGGGCATGTCACCTTTCAACACACCTGCCCGCACATAGAGGTCCGCACTCCGATCCCACCCAAGAGAAAGATACTCGGCCATTCCCTCCATCAGCCAGAGGGGAAAACCTCCAGCCGAACGGGAGCCAATGATATCATACTGATAGGCATGAACCAGCTCATGAACCAGAACATGCCTGAATGACCGATAATCGCCATCAAAAGGAACCACAATGCGACTTCGCTCAAAATCGGTAAAGCCTCCAGTGTGCTCATCCAGCTCGAAGGGAATAATATTTGTGGATGCAAAGTCCTGAGGCGTTGGATAAAGATAGATAGGGACACGTGCACCCAATCTATGGCGAAAGACTCCTTCCAGATACTGGCTTCCCTCTTCGGCAAAAACCGACGCCTGAAGGGCCACATACTCATACCCTTCCGTGTAATGAATGCGAAAATGATCCGTATCGAAGGTTCTCCAGTGATAACTCCGCCCCGGTATTTTCCAGTGAGCTTGCAATGGATTAACACTCAAATACACAGCAAACAAAAGAAGAGAATAAAATGCAAACTTCCGACTACCTTTGAACAAGGTGGCAGCACTCCTCTTCCTGGTTCCGGAAACAAAAACGACACACCAGGGCCCATGGATGATTGTACGATTTAACTTGACCCTCCAGAGGCCCCGTTCACTCTTTTCGAAAGTGCGTCTGAAAATAAAAAATCCTCTCCGTAAACTGGCCATCCTGGCACTCATTCCGCTTCTCTTCTACACTTTGCCCTTGCTCATTGAGTATACGGTGGAAAGCCGTATTGATCTGAAGCAAATTCGCTCTGAACTGGAGCGACGTATATCGGAAAAGTCAAATCTTCGATTGAGAATTCAGGGTGTCCGCTACCATTTTTATTACGGAATTATTTTTTCCGGTGTAACTCTGCAGTCCGGATCTTCAGAGAGCTCTCCGCCTATACTGCGCACGGAGAATATGATTCTGAAGGTATCTTACTGGGAGTTGATCCGGGGTGAATTCCCTTTTACCAATCTTTCGGTCCATGGGGGCCAGTTTAACCCATGGAGTTTGAAAAATAGCGAGTGGAGTCGTTTGTACCGGGCTGGACTTTTTCAAAAACAGGAGACTCCCGGGACAGACTCATCTGCCCGTCGAACTCCCTCCGTCCCGCCATCCGGTAGAGAGCCTCGTCCAGTTGATCAGGACGCTAACGAATCTGGGTTTGATACGCTGCAGATGAAAAACTCGACCTTTCTACAGAAATTTGGCCTTTCGTTTGTGGATGTGGAATTGAGATCCCCTGAATCACAACAACAAAACAACTTCAACAAATTGCAGCAAGTGCTTCTGAATTTAACGATCACCCCGGGCCCCTCCAGTTACTCCATTGGATTTTCTGCCAGACTCCAGGGGGGAGAACAGAAAGCGGGTTCACTGGAAGGTAAAGGAGAATGGAAGCCCGATGCTGACCATGATTTACGTTTCCGGTATAGAGGGCTCTCCATCCACACATTGACCTCCATGCTGAAGGAACTGCAACTGAGTCCCACCTCGCTTCCTCTTCCTGACATTCTGATTCAATCTGGCAACCTGGAAGGCAGCGGAAGCTTCAAAGCCTATCGTGTAGGAAGTGCCATAAGCATTGACCTCAGGGGCAAATTCCATGACATGGGACTTCAAATCCCTGCTGAAGACCCTCAACTGAAACTGGAAAAAGGGGATGGAGAGTTCCATTACAACCTTGGTATCGATACAATGAGAAGTATGGCAGCTTATTCCATTCTGGAGGCATCCCAGGGAAATAATTCCATACATATAGAATATCGAAATGCTCCGGGTAACGCTGCCAGGGAAAAAAATATCTTCTTTTCAAAAGGCAATCTGAACATCACTACTCATCCTTTAAAAAAAGGGTGGTTGCGTCTCCCCTCTCTCCCGGGCATTGCTGGTGAGCTCTCTTATCAGCTGCTGACACCGGTTCAAAACGATGGTCGGTTCCTCCACCCCGCGGTAAGCCTGGCACTCAAAAACGTAGAAATACGACCGGGTGTGCTGACACACTTTCTCAGCCAGAAAGGAAGTTATATTCCATCGGAGGGATCTTTAAAAGAAAAGCCATCCATCCAACTGGATGAATACAATATTTCCGTTGATCCCTTCGGGAAAAGTGAGTTTTCGGGCATCGGTTCCATTAAAGGCGCCAGAATGGATATAAAAGGCAATGGAGCAGTACGCTTCTTGCTGAGCCGAGATCGAAACGGAAACATGGATCTGGTCATCGATCGGGATTCAAAAAGCGAAATCATAGTGGATGGATTAACTTACCGGCAAGTCGCCGGGATGGCCAGAGCTGTTTCATCACAACTATGGAGTCTTGGTACAAAAAATGATTCCCTTGTATCCGAAGATCAAGGTCCTCTCTGGTGGAATCGATTTACCGATTCCACTCTTTTTCGAAAAATCCTTCATCCTTCTGCGTTTGATTCAGAATTAACTCTACGCAATATGGGTTCGGATGCTTCGCTGCCATCCGAATTAAAATTTCATGCATGGAAAAGGGGCGACCAATTTCAAATGCAACTGAATACACCGAGTCCGTCCCTGACCTTTCAGTACCTTCTGTTAATGGATGGTTATTTACCTCACCACAACATCCAGTTCAACCTCCGGTGGCCTTCCCCTGCCCTGGACTGGAAGGAACTTACAGGTTCAAACATTCAGCCCCGGAGTGTTGCAATGGACTACAAGTTTACGGGAGAAGGATTTCTTCCAGGCGATCTGGTCAGCAGATCCACCAGCCTCATGAGTGTTACATTGACGGACATTGACATCAAGGACACCACTCCTGGACGCATCGCCATCTACAGTATTAATTTGCATTCAACGGACCTTTATCTCAATGAGTTAAAATTCCAGCGATCTACCGAAGGAATCTCCATCAACTATGGAAACATTCAGGCCAGGTCTCCCACTCTCAGTGCCTATGGTTCTGGACAGATTGATACCAATGTGGGCGGGAAGGTCGTAATGAGATATCTATTACAGGATCCGGAAATGAAAGGACGGAGTGAGAAGGGTTCTCTGGAGTATCGAATTCTCAAAGACAACAACTGGGTACCGGCAACCGATTTATGACGATCGTAACTATCCCTGAACCACAGAGGAATAACATCAATAAATTCAGGAAAAACTTCCCTATGAAAAGCAAAGAAAAACATTTCAGACTTCGCACCACAGGACTCTTTTTCACAACATTCATCCTTTTTTGGACAATACTTTTTCAATGTAGGAAAGATGACCGGGCCCAGGAAAGTTCCCCTGATGCAATGAGCCAGCGGAAAGAGGATCTATCGGGGATCTATCTAATATTGCCCTCCTTTCACGGTGAAAGAGTGGAATTTCTCGAGGAGAATCGTCTCCTGTACCGGACCGGTCAGGAGCAGGCAGAACCACTCAGAGGGTACTATACCCGCGATGAAAAAATGATCAAAATCTATATAGATGGAAAAATGCAAAACGGTCCCACCGGACTCTTTTTATTAAGCGACAGACCGGCAGATTTTTCCCGAACTGCATGGAAAGGCTTCTGGCTCGGTGACGTTAGATCCCTGAAACCGCTGGAACGTGGAACAGATCAATAGAGGATACAGCCATGAGAACGAAATTTCATCCACCTGTACTGCCCGTGTATTCGAATAGGCTGTTATGGAACAGCCTATTGCTTTTTGTTGTTGCCAGTGGACCTGTCTATGCTCAGGAGGTAAGCGTTTCCGTTCTCTACTTTGACAATACAACAAAGTCAAAACCCTATGCCTGGTTGCAAAAAGGGTTATCCGATATGCTCACAACGGACCTTTCCAAATCTTCCAGCTGGCGTCTGGTGGAGAGAGAGAACCTGCAGAAACTGATCAAAGAGCAGCAGCTCTCGGAATCAGGTCTGGTAGATCCCGCAAGCTCCATCCGGATCGGGAAACTGCTCTCGGCTGGAAGACTGGTGTATGGCAGCTTTTTACTTGCAGGCAACTCTCTTCGAATAGATGCAAAGTTCACGGATACATCAACCGGGAAAATCGTTGTCAGCGTTTCCGCGCAGGGAGACCCTCATAACGTTTTTGACCTGGAAAAAAAAATTGCCAGAGACATCTTTACAAAGACCGGTCAAGAAGTACCCGCAGACCTGGAAATCAAAGAGAGTGAATCCATCGGAGCTGTTCAGCGATACTACGAAGGTCTGGAGTTTCTGGACAATGGAAACATGGATGCAGCTTTAAAAAAGTTCACCGAATCCGCGGCTCTAGATCCGCTCTACGCCAGACCCCAGCGAGGAATCGAGGAGTCCTACAGGTACCTTAAAAATTTCAAGCTGATGCGACAGCAGAGGGAAATCAATGCCGAATACCGCAAAGCCGAAGCCCTGCGCAATCGATTGAGTGCAAAAAGCTGGCTCACGTACGCCGACCTGGTTCAAAAACAGAATCTGGCTGCCATGAGCGATACCCGGCGCGCCCGATTCAATAAAGAGAACGATGTCTACATGAGGTGCCAGACTCCCGCTCACTGTACCTGGGAATTGATGTGGGTTTATAACGAAATCGCGAGCAAAGTGGAAGAGTACAGGGGTGATACAGAGACTCATAGAAAATTTCTTCATGAAATGGTTCGCCTGGGAGAAGCGTCAGAAAAAAAATTTCCCATCGATGACCCCTTTTCCTCGGAAATTCGATATACGAAAGTGTTCGCTATACGATGGCTGGAAGACTGGCCCAGATTAAAATTAGAAGCGGAAAGGTTTCTGGAACTCTACCCGGACTATCGTCTGGTGGAATTCATAGAGGATATGCTGGAACTCTCCCTCAAAAAACTCGAGGGAAAAGAGTAACACTGTTGAGGGGTGGAATATGAAAATCTCTATCGCGCCTATACTATTCACTATTTTAGCGACGGCTCTCTGTTTACACTGCAGCACATCCGCGTCGGCGAAACCGGTCCACCCATCCGATAAATTTTTCATAGTCACATTTGCAAGCACCTGCTGCGGTCCCGACGCTGAAGCACAAAAACGGGTGGATTCCTTTCTGGATGACTTTTATAAAAAGTATCCAGGTACTCCGCAATTCCAGGTTGTCCAATGGGGCGAAGAGGGCGAGTTTGACTATTGCTTTCCAGCCAGTAAAATCAACCCGATT
>JBNLFC010000220.1:0-6585 GCA_050305335.1 Leptospirales bacterium | reverse complement strand
TGCAATCATATTTTTACACTCACCCTGTACGAATTGAAGAAGCTGCCCGGAGTCATGGATGGGTTTTCAGACGTTTTTCAGAGCCGGTCTCAAAACCGGCTCTTTCTGCTTGAGGTAAAATGCCTCCGGTAGTAGAGCTGACATATGGGTAGAAAAAGCAGAACGCAACTGGTGGAAACCATTCCGCTGGTAAAGGGAGTGCATGCTTTCCCCATTGTGCATGGGTCTGTCGAATACACCACATTTTTGCGCGAGTATTTTCTTGCCACTCCTCCTGCCATGGTGGCCCTGGAATTGCCAGAAAATCTGAGCGTTCCAATTTATAAGGTTATTCGTTATGCTGATGCAATTCCGGTCATTACTCTCAAAAATCCGGAGAGGAAAAACGATGTTCATTTCATTATGGAGCCCCTGGAACCTATCGTCGAAGCTCTCCGTAGCGCCCACCAGTTAAAAATTCCATGTCATCTGATCGACGCTTATAACGACCATTTTTTAACCTGGGTTCCAGAATCTTTTCCTGATACATATTCCCTTCGAATTACGGGAACACTCCATATGTTCCAGGAATATCTTGCGGGCAAAAAAAGACCAGACCGGGACGCACCGGCAGACGAAGCAGAAGCATTTCTCGCAAATCCGTTCGACGCATATCGCGAGCTTTTTATGGCTCGTAACATTCGTTTGCTTTCCAGATTCGTAAAAAGCGACAATGTGCAGGACTCTCTTCTGGTGGTATGCGGTATTGGACATGTGGAGGCAATCCAGAAATATCTACTCATGGACGAGCGGGCTTTCGATGCTCTGTGGAAAGAAGTGGAGTCAGCATTTAAGGGACAACTTCCATCCAGCGATGATCCGGACAGTGATGAAGAGCCCCTGGAAGCACTGCTCAAAAGGAATCAACGATTGGTAGAGGAAGACATCGGTGCGCAGAAGGGTCTGGAGTATGATCTTTCGATTTTATCGCGCGAGACAGGAGAAGTCCTTTCTCAGCCTGGCTACTTTAACACGGCCTGGTCTTTTGCCCGGCGGGACTTAAAGAGCGTTAAGCTGTTTAATCGACTGATTTTGCACAGGCATGTATACAAAGACAGTGTACAACGTTACGAAATGGAGAGTGGTGAGTGGATTCCACCGCGAAGGGAAAGACAGTTCTATTATTTTGCAAGGAACTGGAGCATTGTGGAAAACCAGCTTTTGCCCGATATGTACAGGCTGGTAATGTCTGGCCGCGCTTTTGCCAACGATCATTTTGCAAGAATCATGTATGTGATTTTGAACTTTCTACCGCCTACGAAAGGTGTGCCTTTTCCGGAGAAAAAAATTACTCTGGATGAAATATTCAAGGATAGCCGTCTGGTTCGTTTTCGCATGAAGCTTAAAAAAAAACGAAGAGTGCCTCCGCCGAAAATTACAAAGCGTTTTAAGCGCGAAAGATATCCTGGCGAGTGGGAAGAATCGACGGATGTTGCAGGTATTTGTTCTTATCCACCGGAAGATATTTTTATCGAAGATTTCAGCAATTACCTGAGAAAAAATGTAAAAACAATGCTGAAAGGTCTGGAAGAGCGAACGTTGCCTTTCAGTTCGTCTCTTCTGGACGGAATTGATTATCGCGAAACAATTCGCAACTATCATCTGGGTCAGATTTTTGTAAAAGATGTGCACAATCGCGGAGTCGATGTAGGCGCCGTTGTGATTATTTTCAGTGAGAGCGAAGAGGATCATCCCTGGAAGGTGGTCTGGTGGGGTGAACATTCTCAAGAAAGCGATATGGCGTTATACGCAACGTACCCGGCTGATAAGCTGGTGGGACCCGGTATTTTTCGTTGTAGTTATGGAGGGTTGCTGATGACCTACCCTCCGGGCAGGCTGCACGATATCTGGACGAATGATGATTATCTGGAATTTGAAAATCCTGCGGATCGGCTACTGGAAGCCGCTATCGATTATAATGATAAAAATACAATCATTCATCTTTCGGAGCGTCCGCCCGGTGCAAGGTTGCATGCTCTGGCAGGCCGGGTGGGACAACGTATTGTGCATATTCCTATTTCTACTATTGATCCGGTAAGACTGGGGCGAGTCCGCAGATTCCATGTGCTTGATTCTAAAGAAAGGAGAGATATTGCAGACGATTATATCTGGTAGTTTTTGGTTCTGCACGGAAATTCCTCCATTTTTCCTCAGTAAGGCAAGGGTATCTGAACTTTTTGAAAGTTTTAAATAGCGTGCAGAAGTGGAAAAACGTTACCAGCCTCATCTACTGCTAAATCGTTTTTCTTTCCAACCCTCCTGGGACGATTGATCAGAAAAGGCAAAACAAAATGCAGCAAAAACCAAAAAAATAAATTGACCCGACCAAAACCCCGGGTATTATGTCCCTCATAAATTCAGGTGCCATTGCGCATAAAAAGGAAGACCGGTGAAAATCCGGCGCAGCCCCCGCTACTGTAATGCGGACGAAACCGAAAAGGCCACTGTGAAAACGGGAAGGCCAGGGAGTAGGATGATGCAAAGCCAGGAGACTTACCTGAAAATGCAAAAGAACGGAGGGTTCCTTATGAGTTATTCCACCCAATAGCCTGCAGAATCACTGCCATTTCTCGAAAATCAGCATCCTGGACCTGTCTGGAAGTGATGCGCTCTATCATTTTATTTGAATGCACGTCTTTTGTGCGTTAAGGAAATTCCATGCTTTCTCAAATTCGAAAACGAAACGGGGACATTGTGCCCTTTGACTCCACAAAAATTGCCGGTGCCATTTTCAAAGCCCTTCTGTCTACAGAGGAAACCAATCCATCCAGAAGTGATGGGTTATCCGAAATAGTAGTTTCCGAGCTGGAGGCCGGCCTCAACGGCCAGCATATCTATGACGTGGAAGAGGTGCAGGATCGAGTGGAAAAGATTTTGATTTCAGATGGGTTACACGCAACCGCTCTAGCTTATATGAATTATCGCCAGAAGCATGAAGCGGATCGCGAAAAAAAGCGCGCAGAGCACTATCGGAGTATTCAGAAGACCAGTCAAATTGAGGTGATACTTGATGGAGAAAGTCATTGCATTGAAAAAAGAAGTTTGCTGCAACAGATTCGTATGCTTGCCGCAGGTTTACAGAATATCCAGAGCGACGAGATTGTGGATGATGCGTTGAAATTTCTCTATAAAAATGCAACTCTGCAGGAGCTGGAAAGAAACCTGGTAAACAGCGTCCGGAGTCGAATTGAGCGAGATCCCGATTACGATCGTCTGGCGTCGCGATTGTTGATCTATCAACTTTATTCTTCTCTTTTGCCACCCGGTATTATACAAGACATATCTTCCTGTGATTTTAGTACAGGATATCGCAACGGTTTTCACAAATATATTGTTCAGGGTGTGGAGGCAGAAAAGCTTCTAAATCCGGCTCTTCAGTCAAGTTTCGATATTGGCACACTGATTTCCCGAATCCGCCCGGAGCGTGATTTTCTTTTCCCTTATCGCGGTGCACAAACCGTATTGGAGCGCTATCTACTTCGTGGGAGAAAAAACGGAGAAATTTTTGAGCTGCCACAATATTTCTGGATGCGCGTAGCCATGGGGCTCACATTGAATGAGCCGGAAACCATAAGAACTGAAAAAGCCATCGAATTCTATCATATGATGTCCAGCTTTCAGTTCGTTCCTTCTACACCTACTCTGTTTAACGCGGGAACGTTACACCCCCAGCTCTCTTCCTGTTTTACCAATTCCGTGCAGGACTCTTTGCAGGATATTTTCAATAGCTACACGGAAGCCGCACTCCTGTCCAAGTTTGCGGGTGGCATTGGCACGGACTGGACACCGGTTCGCTCCCTTGGATCTGAAATCATCGGCACTAACGGAAAAAGCCAGGGCGTGATTCCTTTTTTAAAAATATTTAATGATATTGCAGTGGCAGTGAATCAGGGAGGGAAGCGTAAAGGGGCTCTGGCCGCCTACCTGGAGGTATGGCACGGCGATGTAGAGCACTTCATTGAAGCAAAAAAGAATACCGGAGATGAAAGAAGGCGATTGCATGACATTCACACAGCCCTCTGGATCCCCGATTTATTTATGGAGAGAGTGATGGAGAAGTCTCATTGGACTCTTTTTTCGCCGGCTGATGTTCCCGATCTCCACTCCTCTTACGGTCAGGAGTTTCGCGAAAAATATATCGCATATGAATCCGCCAATTTTTCGTCTGCGCGAAGAGTGGATGCGCTGACACTCTGGCGAAAAATTCTTTCCATGCTGTTTGAAACCGGACATCCCTGGCTTACCTTCAAGGATCCATGTAACATTCGAAGTCCTCAACAACATGTGGGAGTGGTAAATGGTTCCAATCTCTGCACGGAAATCACTCTCAACTCCGGCGAAGATGAGACTGCAGTATGCAATCTGGGCTCCATCAACCTGAGCAAATTTGTCGATGAAAAGGGGTTAATGCATGAAAAGCTGCGTGAAACCGTTAAGAGCGCAGTTCGATTGCTGGACAATGTGATTGAGCTGAACTATTACCCTACAGAAAAAGCCAGAAACGCCAATATGCGACATCGTGCCGTGGGTCTGGGACTCATGGGGTATCAGGATGCTCTGTATATTCAGCGAATTCCGTTTGCCTCTGAAAAGAATCTTCAATTTGCCGATCAATCCATGGAGGCCATTTCTTACTATGCCATTGAGGCTTCCAGTCAACTTGCCATGGAGCGAGGAGTCTACTCCAGTTTTAAAGGATCTCTGTGGGATCTGGGAATTTTTCCACTGGATTCACTGGAGCTACTCGCAGAAGCCCGGGGTCGGGATGTAGAAGTTCATCGGGACTCTACGCTGGACTGGGATCGATTGAAAGAAGTGGTAAAACGTCAGGGTATGCGTCATTCGAATCTTATGGCCATAGCTCCTACTGCGACTATTTCCAATATTTCAGGAACCACTCCCTCCATAGAACCTGCCTTTCGTAATCTCTACACAAAAGAGAATGTAGACGGAGCCTTTCTCGTGGTGAATGAGTATCTGGTGCGTGATCTAATGGACCTGGGATTATGGGACAAAGCCATGCTGAATCGCATTAAGGCGCAAAATGGATCTGTCCGTGGAATTGATGTCATACCCCGCGAACTGCAGGACCTCTACGAGAGTGCATACGAAATCGATTCTCGCTGGCTCATCGATGCCGCAGCTTTGCGTGGCAAATGGATCGATCAATCCGCCTCTTTGAATCTCTTTATTCAAAATACCAGCGGGAATGCATTAAGCGAACTGTATCTGCATGCGTATCGCTCCGGTCTGAAAACTACATATTATTTGCGAACACTGGGTGCCACATCTATCCAGAAAAGCAGCATTGAAGAAGAGATGCATGTCGCTGACGATGATAAAGCTGGATCGAAAAATCATGCTGCACTCACTACACTCTCTACTTTCTCGAGACCAAAAAACGATTCATGGCATGATATTCTAAAATCAGAACCTTCTCTATGTAAAATCAATGATCCGGAGTGTGAAGTATGTCAATAGTTCAAATAGAAAACTCAAAGTTAGAGTCCACTGAAGACTCCCTTCCACCCTGGCGAACCAATGGAGAGATTATTAATAACCGGCGAATGATCAACGGCGAAGACGATGGCCTCATGCAGGTGCATCCTTTGAAACATCCTCGATCTTATGAAATCTATCAGTTGATGCTGAAAAACACCTGGATGCCTCAGGAGGTGGAGTTGACCCGGGATGTGGAGATGTGGCATAGCAGCGATGTTTTAACCGAGAGAGAAAGATATGTATATGAAAGATGTCTTGCCTTTATTTCAAACCTGGATGGTATTCAAACCAATAATCTTACAGTCAATGTGGCGCGTCAGATTACCTCTCCGGAAGCGCGATTGGTGGTGGTGCGACAGGCTTTTGAAGAGTCGCTTCATGTAGTCTCTTATGCAACCATGATTGAAGCTCTGGGGTTGGATCCGGAGCGGGTCTATGGTTTATACCGGAAGGACCTTGAGCTTTATAAAAAGAACTCCTATATCTTGAAATCGCTTTCTATAATCACCGATCCCGACTTTGCCACAGGGAGTCCCGAAAACGACCGTGCCTTTCTGGAAGCATGTGTGGCCAACATTATACTGGAGGGGATCTATTTTTACTCTGCTTTTCTGGTCTTCTATGTTCTGAAGCGAAACAATAAGATGCCGGGTAGCGCTGAAATGATTCAATTCATCAACCGGGATGAGGATCTGCATCTGGAACACTTCATCTACATGACCCAGACGATCAAAGAAGAGCAACCTGAACTCTGGACTCCTGAGTTCCAGGAACTACTTACCAACAACATTGCAGGCGGGGTCAATGTGGAGCTGGAGTGGGGAATCTCATGCATTGGCGACGGCATTCTGGGACTGACACCCCAATTGCTCCAGGAGTATTTGCATTTCATCGGAAACCGCAGACTCACAGCCATTGGACTCAAACCTCTCTGGCCAGGAGTTCGCAATCCGTTTCCCTGGATGGATGAGATGACTCAAGGACATATGATTGAAACGAACTTTTTCGAAGGGCGTGTGCGGGAGTACCAGGCAGGCGGAAGTC
>JBNLFC010000219.1:0-6600 GCA_050305335.1 Leptospirales bacterium | reverse complement strand
GTGACTGCGACTCAGTGCAAAGGTACTATCTTGATTCATGAAAAGATGTTTGAGTCAAGACTCTATTTCACGGATAATCTGATCTCCATGGGAGCAAAGATCGTGCTATGCGATCCCCACCGTGCTGTTGTCATTGGTCCCTCTCCACTCACGGGCGCAAGAGTTTCCAGCCCTGACATTCGGGCAGGCATGGCTATGCTGATTGCAGCACTTTCGGCCACAGGGATATCTGAAATTCAAAATATCCGGCAGATCGATCGCGGCTTTTATCAGATTGATCAGCGCCTGAAAACTCTGGGGGCTCAGATAGAGCGGGTGAATATGGGCGGATAGACCTGCTCTGGCTTCGAGAAATTGTTGAATTCCAGCCCTCCTCTGACAGAACTGACCTTTCCGGTTGCCTGTTGCAATGATACTTCCGGAATTTGGGGCCTTTAGCTCAGCCGGTTAGAGCAGCGGACTCATAATCCGTTGGTCCTGGGTTCAAGTCCCAGAGGGCCCATATTTCTTCACACCTTTTTCAATTTTCATCCGTCCTTTTATACAGGAGTAGTCTTACCCGATTCTTGCAGAATCATCGAGAGACGTTATCGTAATTAATTAAAAATCTGTATGGTCTGTGGTATTGGAAGGCGCGTTGACCTTTTCTGGTACAGTGCAAGTTCCGGCTGAGTGGATCCGTCAGAGGTGTGCCAATGAAAAAGAGTTTTTTCCGGTTTTCCATTATTTCTTTTTTAATACCCCTTTTCCTTTTGCAGTTCCATTCCTGTAAGAAAAAGAAAAAAGATGATTTATTAACGCAAATTCTTTCTTACCTGGTGGTTACAAATTCCCCGGCCGACAACTATTCAAAAATGTATAGAATTGTGCCAACGGATGCTGGCAGTCACACCTACTCTCTGGAGAATCTCAACGACTTTACTGCTTCCGCCCTTGTGGACCACTCCAGGAAAAAATTGATTCTCGTACATGGATGGTATGTGACCGACCTGTATGCTTCTCCTTTCCCGGGTGATTCAGAGCTGAGGGCCAGAATCACAGATAGCGACAACTGGGGGGACTTTCTCTCCTCCGGGCAGCTCTGGAATGCAATCCTCTTGAAGAATTACGATGTATTTGCCTATGACTACCTTACCTCAGAGTCCGTGGATTCCAACGGAACCAGATTTCGTGCATTGATGGATCGCTATTTTTCCGGAGAGAGTAGTACTGTTGTGATCTATGCCCACTCCATGGGAGGCCTGGTCACCCGCTTTGCCCTGTACGAAGGGGATGCCCCTGCTTACCTGAACAAGATCATCTCCACAGGGACTCCTTACCATGGATCGCCCTGGGCCAGTCGGACTTATTACGATGCCATGAGCGGGAGCGGATATCTGACAGGAACAGTGGCCAGTATCGCCACTTTTCTCACCGGTACCACCGGCGGCCAGGATCTACGCTGGGACAACTTTGATAGCTCCATTTCCGGTGCTGAGAATCAGAAGTTAACGGATCTCAATGCAAAGACAGACCGGGACTCCTATATTACTGCGTATTATGGCTCCTGCACACTGGATGGTGACGAAATCAGTAATTGCAGTTCCCCCAATACTCTGGCTGCAGCCTGTAGCATTATGGAGGCTGTGAATGGTGGAGTTATCAATTCCAGTAACTTTAATCCGGCTGACTGTATTGTGCCTGCCGTAAGTGCAACATTACAGACAATGGCTTCGGGATTGGGCAACTCAGCTTTTGGAGTGAATACATGGGATGCTGGCGACTATGATCACATTGAGGTGAAGATGGGCAATGACACCATCAAGGATCAATTCTATTCCGATCTTCCTTGAGTTCATAGAGTTGAAATGCCGCAGAATACATTATGCGGACTGGCAGGGTCCGCATAAAAAGGAGGACAAGAATCGGGTTTTTAAACTATCCCAGCTTCTCTAGCAGCGATAGCGTGTGGTTGCGTACGCGCACAGCCCTTTCGCCTTCGCTCTCTATGCGAATCTCATAGTCCGGTTTTACTCGAAAAAGAGGATCACCTTTTTTCACCACAATTCCCGAGTCGCCATCCACAAGAACTTCTTCTATGGTACCTGAGAATTCCGCACAGATTTTGTTGAACATTTTCATCACCTCGATCAGGTAGAGCGGATCTCCTTCATTGAAGTGTGTTCCAGGTTCCACGAATCTTGGTTTGTCTGGAGTCTCCCGGGCATAGAACATACCGCCGCTGACGGCAACGATTCTATCCGACGAGGCTGCCGGGGGAGGGGCCAGATATCGAAAATACTCTTTGCGATTTTCTGCATTCATAAATCTTTCGGGAATTACAGGTGTGAGGTCCTTTTTCGCCTTTAATTCGTAAATACCTGCACTCTGGCCCATGAGAATAGGAAGCTGCATCAGCTCCAGACCCATTTGCCAGCCCATGTGTGCTGCTCTGCAGCGCGCAAAAAGGGTATCGTCCATGCTTTTATCGGAAATGGAGGAGTTACCGGATCCGAAGGGGTTGGACTCTTCCATAAGAAGTTGATTCAACGTGAGGTAAAGGGCGTCTTTTTCGGTAACCTCGTAGGCGCCGGTCACGGAATCCCGGAAATGCCTGTCAGTGTCGATTCCCAGGTGAGCTTCCAGCATGGAGTAGAACTCCAGTGCTTTTTCCAGCAGCTCTTTATCATGGCTCCAGATTTGCAAAGAGGGCGGTGTGGATTCGCGCCACTCCATTCGCAGGTAGTGGTAAAGGTCTGCAAGCAGACGAACAGGATTTCGCAGCCATACTACTTTTTCATCCTTCACCAGAAAGCTGCGACTATTATGATAGCTCAAAAATCCCATGGCAAAGTGGGGATTATTTAGCAAAAGTGTGAGGGGTCGTGTGATGAACGTAAACTTGGGTACCAATACTCCCTGAGCTTCGGAGCCGAGTCTATCGCCCACCTTGCGGTTGAACTCTTCCCAGGCAATGCTGATATCTACGTGCTCTATTTCCCTGGCCAGACTGCCCACGGCGGTAAGGTAGGGAAGCACAAAGGCCGTGTCTGTTTTCAGCATGGGGTGCTGACCGAGCAGGTAGTGCAAAAGTCCATAGTGAAACGGAAGATTGGTTTTCAAATCTACACCGCGAAGTTCCATCTGTCGCAGAACGTCGGCCAACCGTTCCAGGTTTTCCCGGCGGCCGCTGCCATAGGTTACAATCAGCGCAATGTTGGAGTCGTACGCTCCGGCCAGATGGTAGTTGATGAACCATCCCGTATCCGGATTGAGAAGGCCAATTCCCTGATCGTCCCGTATTTCATGTTTAACCGCAGGGGACCAGTGCTGAATGATGCCTCCGGCATGGGGCTTTAACGCATCATCTGTGGCATTGAGTCGCACTTCGCCACCAGCCTTATTGTTGGGAACACGCACCGGTCGTGGCAGGCGAGTGCCGTGAGCAGCAAGAACGGTCATTGCTTCTACCAGTGATTCTACGATAAAAAAATCATTTTCGTTGTAGGGGTTTTCAAACCGGAGTGTGTACGCCATCTCCGTTACACGATGTTCTACCTGAATGCGGGTGTTCATTTCCATAAAATAGAAATCATCGCCTGACACAATGCATTCGAAAGTGGACGCGGAATTCAATCCCACAGCCTGACCGAAGCGTTCCGCCTGCTCTTCCATTCGCTTCAACAGCAGGCGGTCTTTTTTCATTACTTCCGCATAGCCGGTTTGAGAGTGTTTCTCTGCCAGTGCAATTTCATGGGAGTATAACTCATCGGTAATGGAAAGTTCCAGAAGCTTTTGTTCATGCATTTGCATGCTGCAATCACGGCCTCCCAGTGCAATAGACCATTCGCCATTGCCCAGAAGCTGGATTTCATTGTGCCTTGTGGTTTCGATGTTCAATTCAATGAGAAAGTTCTTGTTATCCGAATCTCCCATGGCTTTGGATTCGTTGAGAACTTCGATCACCGCATCCGTCACTTCCTCCACGGATTTGATAATGCGCTGGCCTTTCCCGCCGCCACCGCCGATATATTTTAAACGAAATCTTTTCCCGGGATTTTCTTTCAGGAATTTTGCACAGATCTCTTTCGCCTCTGCCTGTATTTCAACGGTGGTGATTAAACCTTTCTGCGCAGCGTAGCCTGCTTCAAGCAGCCGGTCCGCCAGAACCTCCAGTTTTTTTTCTCCTGCAAAATCCACATTGAGCTGGTTTTCTTTTGCAATTTTTTTAAGACCATCTAGAGAGTTGTTGGTTTTTCGCAGGAGCGTAAGGGCTGTGACGTTGTCCACACCGGGTGTCACCGACACTTCCAGCTCCCGGGCCATAATCTTGGCTTTGTCCTTGGCTCCAGCTGCTCTATGCACTGTGGAACGAGGCCCGATGAAGCCGACACCGCTTTTTTCAATGGCCTCCACAAACTCGGCATCTTCGGCCATAAATCCGTAACCGGCAAAAATATGTGTGTAATGGTTGGTTTTTGCTATCTGGATGATTTGTTCAATCCGCTGGCGCCGTTCCTCTCCCGATGCACCGGTATAATCCACAACCCTGTGAATTCTGGATTGGTCTTTGATAACGCGCAGCTCCGGCGCCAGGGTGTAGGGGTAGGTAACGGAGTCTTTTTCAGAAAGAAGAATGCCGAAATCGGCGCCCAGTTCACCGAAAACGTCCATGGCCTCTTTTCGAATGGGCCCACGGCACACGATCAAGATTTTGAGATGTGAACAGGAGAAGCTTGCCACCCACTCTGAGTCAGAGGTGCGGTAGCGGTCACGAGTTTTTGGATGGGAGTCAGTTAAAGATGACTCAACGAGTGCATAGTTTTTCATTCATACCCCGGTTTCTCTTCTGCTGACAGAGGCTCGGCAGATGGGCTATGTGTTGCTGCCCGCTGCCCTTCAGGGCTATCCGCAGACGGCTCCACAGCCTGAAAAGGTTTCTCAGTTCCCTCTTCAGTGTCAATTTCCTTTTCATCTGCCAGAGCCCCGGCAGGTGCATCGTCGATTTCCAGTTTTTTTGTCGTATCTGCGGAGGAGGTTTCAGAGGAGGACGCATTGCTGATAGAAGGGACTGGCTTTTTTTCTATGGACCGAGCTACCGACCGACTCTCAGAGGCCGATGTCTTGCTGTCAGAGATCTCTGTATTATCAGGATCCGTATTGGAGAGCGCCCGGTAGACCATATCATAGTCATTGCCAGCATTCCACATCATCCAGCCCTTTCCACCTCCATCCCGATTGCCTCGAATTTCATCGCGAATGTATCCGGCATTGTAGTTGGAAACGCGCCAGCCGAAGGCCTGCAACCATGGTCGAACGATGATACCAGGACGCGCTTTCTCGAGAATCAACGCGACGCCCTTTTCGTAGAAGAAGTAACCTTCATCAGCCGGATTGGCAAATCCTTCGTAACCTGGTTTGAAGTGACTGGGATAGAGCATGGGTGAAATCACATCTACATATCGAGAGAGCTCTTCGATTCGTTGTCCGGTGCTGTTCTGATCTGCCTTTTCTCCCCAGGCTATTATGCCAAATACATCGATGGCCAGCCGTACGGATCTGCCCGCAGTGATTACCTTTGCTTTGCCCAGGAAATCAGTAAGCGTCTTCGTTTTATCTTCCGGGCGTTGAACTCCGGTATAACGCACCCGGGATAGATTTCCTTCGGCCGGATATCTTATGTAATCAAACTGAATTTCATCCACTCCCTGGTCCACCAGATCCTGTACGAGTGCCAGGTTGTACTCCTGCACGGCAGCAATGCCCGGATCTACCCAGAGAGGTTTGCCTTTTGTAAGAAGCACGCCCCCAGGAGAGTTAGCATCTTTGATGGCCAGTTCTCTATGTCGGGAAGCCAGTATCTGGTCCTGGAAGAGAGCGACTCTGCCGATTACATAAATTCCGTTGTTGTGCAGGAATTGGATGGTTTTAGCAAGACTGCGTATGGTGGGGGGATATGCCCGCAATGATTCCACTTTTGCGGAATTGGTTTTATAATTCACAACCCCCACAATGTCTTTTACATCGATTATAACTCCATTGATCCCCATCTGTTTCCAGAGTGGTAGATCATGGGTCAATCGATCGGGGGTGGCCATTTCGCCACGAAAGTAGACACTGTTGATCTCTATAGTGTCCGGCCACTGGAGAGGGTGGTTCTCTATGGGGTAGATCTCTGCTTCCGGTATCAGGACCATGGTGTTGCTTTTGCACCCTTTCTTGTCCAATGCATCTGGATTATCCAGTTTCAGGCGATCTACAAGATCCTGAACACGAAAGATGCGGCTGTAAGAATAGTAAAGTTTAGCAATTTTTTTCAGAGACTCTCCGCCTCTGCACTGATGAAGCAGACGCTCTTTTTCAAGGCGGCTCCCCAACGGCAATCTGGATAGATCGATGGTTTTTTTTGTTGTTTGCCCGGTGGGTTGTTTTTTTTCCCTCACGCTGGAGATGATGCTGGCGTAGCGCTCCGGTATAAGTATAACCAGGGTTGCCAGGAGGATCAGACCGGGGTAAAACAGGAGCCACCTTTTTTTAAATTTGCGCGGTGGAAGAAGCGCGGAAACAGCCATGGAATCCAGTACACCCTGAAGGCTTCTGGACAAAAAAACCGCGATGTAA
>JBNLFC010000218.1:0-6629 GCA_050305335.1 Leptospirales bacterium | reverse complement strand
AAATTCAAGAAAGCAATATAGTGCTGATCAAAGAAAAACAAAGAGTGATCAACCTCTCCCATGGTGGCTTTAAAGTCCAGATCAATCATGGGGAACTGAAAGACTACCTTATGAAACAGAGGGGTTTTACAAGCGATATAGTCTTTCGAATGCAGGCCCCTGTGACTCTTTACACCGCTATACGGTCTGCGGCAAAAACCTACAACGGCGATCTTTTGCTGGGGTTGCAGATCATTGGCAATTCATCGCGTGAAAATGAGATGAAGCGCTATACAGATAACATCAACCACATGGAAGCTCAAATCAAAAAAAGAGGGAGGCTATAGACCACGCCCAATTCAAAAATCGCTCTTTCTGAAAATCGGAAACAGGCGAATCCCTTCTTTTTCAAGTGCTTCGTGGCCACCCTCTTCACGATCTACAATGCAGACTGCAGCCTCTACTTGAATGCCAGATTCCCGGAATGCGCGGACTGCTTTGAGAGAGGAACCTGCAGTAGTCACCACATCATCCAGCAACAAAACCTTTTTTACACTCTCTTTTTCACCCTCTATCTGCTGACCGGTTCCGTGACCCTTGGGCTCCTTGCGTACAATCAGCGGGTAAACAACTTTCCCCCGGGAGAGATACTCCAGGGATAATGCAAATGCCATGGGATCAGATCCCATGGTCAACCCCCCCACTCCCTGGAATCCGTCTACACCGGAGGAGGGAAGCAACTCCTCAATAATCACACGGGCCAGCAGGCCCAATCTCTCGGGTACCAGAGTGATTTTCTTACAATTGAAATAATGGTGCGATTCACCTCCCGCCGAAAGCTGAAAGGGAACTTCTTTGTATTGATAAATAAGGTCACGACTCTCCTGAAACAGTCTTTCTTTCAGTGTATTCATTTGCACCACTCCTTTGTTTTGGTTACGAATATTGCCTTCTCACACGCGCACGCAAATCGCCTCAAGCCCATCCATTGGTTTAAGGACGCGCTTTTTTGACAATTGGGGTGATTGACCCTTTCTAGATCAATCCAACAATTCTTTGATGCTATGCTTCAGGTCAGTTGAAAAAAAATCGCAAACTCGCCGGTAAATTTACTGCATCCTGGTCGCCGGTGAGAAGCTGCGGAGAGAACCTGGTTACAATTGCGAAAGTTAAGAACCCATCTCAAAACCAGGGATTGTTATCAGACGGGCTCCAGGGATAGATCTCCCCCCCAAAAAAAAGAAGGAAAAATTGAAAAAGGGGTGTTGCTTTTTAGTGGGGCAAAAAACCGATATTTGGATGAAGCGGAGGAAGCCATGAGTCGATTATTTGAGCACTTTGGTGTTCGAGCACAGAGCGGGGACATTATTTTTAAAGAAGGGGATCTGGCGGATGGGCTGTACATGATCCACAAAGGCAGGGTCACAATCCAGAAGAAATCCATCTCTGGAGAAGAAATCATCAATGAACTGGGTGAGACGGATTTTTTTGGTGAACTCTCTCTAATCAGCTCCGCTCCCAGAAACGCCACTGCAATGGCCCTGACCGATTGCGAATTGATTCGGATGGATCGTATCTCTTTCGAGGAGACCATTCGTTCCAATCCCGGATTCGCCCTCTCCACAATCCGAATGCTGGCCCGGCGGTTGGACGAGGCGGACGTTCGTCTCACTGATCTGTTGAAAGAGGAAAAAAAATATATCGTGCTCCTGGAGCTATATCGTGCCGGTTCTCTAGAAGGAAAGAGAGATGCGGAGAATAGAACTCTGATTGTAAAATACGAAACATTCCATGACAACGCAATCAATCATCCACTGATTTCTGCAGAGTATATCCAGGATATATTAAAGGAGCTAAAGGAAGAAGGGGTGGTTTCGTTCAAAAAGGATGAATCGAGCCAGCGCTGGATCGCATTGCATCAGTAGCATTTGCTGCATTTCTACCATCGGGGATTCGCCGCAATGCCTCCATGGGGTGCGGTAAGAGAAAAAATCAGCCCTCCTTCTCCGAAGCCAGAGCAATGATCGATGGGTGAAGAGCAGGTGCCATGTTTGCATAGTATTGAATAATTTCTCGATATTTCGTTGTGATCCAGCCATCGCTTTCCACAATCCAGCCCTCCCTGGTGAGAGCCTTCAATCCACGACCCACAATCTCTCCGGAATTGCGGGTTAGATAGTTGGCAGGCCTATCGATCAGAAAGTCCTCTACCAGGTCCATCAGGCTATCTTCATTCAGATGAAATTCATTTTCAAACAAAAGCCGGGCTACAATGTGAACCGGAAGGATACGCATGTTTCTTTCCCATGTGGCCGCTATCTGGTAAGCGATAGAAAGCGTGGGAGACTCCTGGCTCATATGGCGTGATACTTCAATGGGCGTTCCGAAATCCAGATACACCGAAGATCTTCTCTTGATAAAATCGTTGAAGCGCGGAGACGGAGCATCCATGGTGAAATGCATATCTTCGGGAATGGATTCATAGGATATGGAGATTGGCACAATGATGATTTCGCTGCCAGTATTTCTGTAAGCATCGACAGCGGTAGAAAGAAGACCTGTTTTAATGGGCACCAGTCCTCCGGTTCGACTCCGGGTCCCTTCCGGAAAAACCAGAGATGGTATACTCGCCTCTAGCATCATTGTGGAATATTGCCCCAGACACTCTAGATAGAGTATGTTTCGGGTGCGCTGACGATCCACAGCATAGGATCCAAGAGATTTCAACACCCATGAACGGAAGGGATTGGTCATAAGATTCTTACCGGCCGCATAACGCGGAACTGGCAAACCTAGAGAATTCAACGCAAATGCAACTTCCACAGAGTCCAGGTGTGATTTATGACTGGGAGTGTAAAACAGGGTATATCTGGAAGCGAGTCGTTTCACTTCATCTACACAGCCGCCTATATGAGCAACCGCAGATCCGGAATGCAGTCCACCCACCAGCCCCCTTACGGGAGTGAGTATTTTGATCAAAGCCTCCCGGACTCCAGGACGATAACGATCAGAAATCTCGGCAACATAATAGCGTATAATGTTATTCAAAGAAGAAGAATCGTCTTCGCCCTTTTGCAGGAAGACTTCCCACAATTCCGTCTCCTTGCCCAGGTCACGAACGATGTCTTTGTCGCCCTTTCTTTCCGCGGCAGCATATCTTTTCTGTAGCCCCGAAAGAATCTGGCCCGCCTGCCTGTACAGCCTTCCCCGGAACCCCCGGGAAGCTTCGATCCGAAATTGAACTCTTTTCTCCAGAAGGGATTTTAAATCCTGGCCGGAGGTAAACGAGCTGAATGCCCTGCGAGAAGTGGGTTTTACGCTTGAGGAAACTTTTTCCGCGGTAACCCCAAGAATCTGAAGCAGAACCACGGGAGGAGACTTTCTGATTAGAATGGAATATACAGTCTCGTATAACGGAAGCTGAATTCGCTTCTCTTCCGCAATTTCTAGAATACGAGATAGCATGAGTACACCTTCTGCAATGTTCTGACTCTGCAAGACCTCCTTTTCAATGAATCGCTCCGGATTCATGAAAAGCTCAATGCGCTGAAACATGCCGGGTCTATCCTCTCCCGATAGCAGTCGCTTGATGAAAGATTCACCGTAACTTCTATTCCCGCTCAGTCTGCTGATGGCACCCGATGCCAGCTCTCCCAATCCCGACTGAGATAGCAGAGAATCGGGTGCAAGTCCAAGTGCCTGACCCATACGAAACATTTCACGAAATCCTGTTGCAAGAAGAGCTCCCAGAACGCTGTCACCGCAATAGGGGAGTTGACTTACCATTCCCGCTGCCAGCGAGATGGGCCCTTTAAACAGACCGGAGGCCTCCATACCACGCCGATCCTGCTCCACCTGAACATGTATTCTCTCGAATGTCATGAATTCGATCAACCATGGCAATAGATCCGCTCTATCACAGGCGAGCTGAAAAAAGGAGTGATACCCTTCATGGGTTTCCGCCAGGATTCCGGGTCCACTTACCAGAACAATGCTCAAATTCTGATAATGATTGGCCTCTGCCAGTTTTTCCACCAGAGTAGAAAAGAGCCAATCGCTGTATCGTCTGCGAAGCTGTGCAGTCAGCACACCTCTGGTGAATTGTAAAAAAATATGCTTCTCTTTCCTATCCATGCGATTGAGAAGCTGCTCCACATGCCCCTCGAATTGAAGGGACTGAACGGCTATGAGAAGAACCCATGATCCTGTGGAGAAGCGGGAATAACCGGACTCGATAACAACATTATCCGGAATGTGTGTATTATGATGAAAACCCGGCACATGGCGGGTGATTTGAATTTCTCTTGCAGCTTCCGGGTCAGGTAGCCATAGAATTAACGAGCTGAGCTTATGAGCAAAAAGCAATGCCAGAACAAAACCGGCACTATCACCGCCCAGCACTGCCACCTGAGTGTGTTCATCTAACATATTGTGGCCTCTTTTGCTGATGGAGGTAGTCCAATCATCTTTTCATGGTCTCGATTTTTCGAAAAACACCGGCTTCAATGAAGACCCGGAGCAGGTCGGAATCCAGCTTTCCTTGCTTTGCTTCTTCCTCAAGTATCTTCAACGCCAGTTCAGGCGCAAGTTCCTTTTTGTAAGGTCGATCCCTGGCAGTCAATGCATCGAAAATATCTGCAATGGTCATAATTCTTGTCTGAACCGGAATCTCCATGGCCTCCAGGCCAAGGGGATATCCAGTTCCATCGAGTTTTTCGTGATGACCCAGGGCAATATCCGGGATTCCTCGCAAGTCCCCGGTCCAGGGTATTTGAATTAAAAACGCGTAAGTGTTACTCACGTGAAGCATAATCTGCATGCGCTCTTCATCGTTCAAATTCCCCCTTTTCACAGAGAGGCTCACCAGCTCGTTTTCGTTCAAGAACGGCATGGCGTTCCCATCATCCAGCTGCACAAGTATTTTTGCGTGATCCTGCAGATGGGCGATTGCTTGGCTTTCCAGAATAGAAGGTTCGTTAGCAAGCTCGATATCCTGCATGGCAGCAAGGAGCCTGCTATTCAAAATTATAAAGTCGTTCTCAATGGAAGCTTCATATGCGGGGAAACCATTCTGTCCAAATTGCTTGAGGTATGCTACTTTTTTGCGTAACAAATCATTCTCATACTGCTTTTTCATGTACCGGAAACGCCACTGGATCTCGGTTAACTCATACGGATAGAGCTTTTGAGCTTTTACCAGTATATGTTCTCTCACACCGACTTTACCGAAATCATGCAATAGAGCCGCATAACGTAATTCACGCATCTGCTCGGAACTAAAATCGTTCATTCCGAACTTCTGAATCCCATTTCGAGTCAATGCCTCCGCTATGCCTATGGAAAATTCCGCCACACGGAAGGAATGGCCGGATGTCGTGGGATCTCTCTGTTCAATGGCGGATACCGATGCGCGAACAAAGCCCTCAAAGAGATTCTGTATATCCTGTATAAGCTGGTTATTCTCAATGGCGACCGCAGCCTGGCTTGCCATGGCCATGGCAAGTTCCTGATCCCTGAGGGTGAAGGTGGTGACTCCGCTGCCCTTCATACCATCCAGAGTCAATGGTTGATCGGGTCTACTTTTCCTGTTGATGAGCTGGATCACACCGAGTACGTCACCTCGATGATTCTTCATGGGTATGACCATCATGGATCTGCAATAGTATCCGTGCTTGCGATCGAACTCATCATTGAAACGGTAACCTTCAGCGCCTGTGAGCGAATAGACATCATCGATCACCAGCAGATCACCGGAGTATGCGACATATCCGGCGATGGAATTCTTGTTGATTGGCAGAGTAAACTCATTCTCTTCGAGAGTTAATGACGACTTCTTGAATCTGATACGGACCGGTTTACCATCGCTGTCACGTTCGGTCACATAAATGGAGCCTGAATCAGCGCCTACAAGTTCACGGGCATGATCCAGAATCAGGGGGATCAGACGATCCAGGTTTCTTTCTGAGGAGATGGATTGCCCCACGCTGGTGAGCCTCTGTATCTCTTCATGGCTGTGGCCCAGCGCATCCAGAATATCCAGACGCTCATTGTATAATTTCAAAATTTCCAGAGTGGAATGAACGATGTTCCGTAAATTTTCACAGGAGAGTGAAACAGGCAATATAAGATGTATCAAATCAGCGGGGACCGACGGGAAATCGCTCTTTTCCACTGTCCGGGCGCTGAGGATGATGATTTTGACCCTGTGGTAACCCACTTCTCTGATCCGGTCGATCAGCTCCACACATCTGGCATGCAGAAAATCGGGATCAACAAAAATGACCACATTCCCGGCCACCGGCACAGTATGTTGTCCGGATAACGTATCAGTAACCAGAAAGTTGTTCATCCCCTCCAGAGGACAACGGCAGACCTCCACCAGGTCGGGAGAAACCAGACACACTTCCCTGCTGCTTTTCTGCGACTTGATTGTATGACCGGATGTCTCACTCATAATTTTAAATAATCATTGATGCCGGGTCATATTCCATCAACCCGATGTGCTAATTACCCGCTCTTTTGCGATCGCTTTAATAAAATAACGCTTTTTCAATCAAAAAAAAGACTTTTACTCTTCTTGAATTTGGCCAAACGATCGAGGCCGCACACAGCGATTGATCCTGGCGCTGGCAAAAAATAGATCAACCGTT
>JBNLFC010000217.1:0-6640 GCA_050305335.1 Leptospirales bacterium | reverse complement strand
ATGAAAAAGGCTTTTATCATTGGAATCATTATATTTGTGCCGTTTATAGTGATCGATCTTGTCGTAGCTTCCACCCTTATGTCCATGGGGATGATAATGTTACCGCCTGCCATGATTTCGCTGCCATTTAAGATAATCCTTTTTATTCTGGTGGATGGATGGCATTTGATAACATATAATCTGGTGCTTTCGTATACGTAGGAAAAAGTATGCTGGAAACTGATGTGATTAAATTGATGTACGACGCGCTGCTGATTACCCTGAAGGTGGCGGCTCCCATATTGATTATGAGTATGGCGGTAGGTCTTGTGATCTCCATACTGCAGACAACAACCTCCATCCAGGAGCAGACACTTACGTTTGTACCTAAGCTTGTGGCTGTTTTTTTCAGTATCATCATCTTCGCAGCGTATATGTTGCATACTGTGGTGGATTATACAAGAGGTATGTACGGGATGATTGTTCGCTTTTAGCGCTTTATTGAAAAAAGCAATCTGATAGTTGTAAGAAAGTGATATTGAGGTGAGTGGCGGAACTTGAAATGGAGTCATTGGGGACAGGTGTACAACTATATGCTCTAATTTTCGCCCGGGTTATGGGTCTTTTCTTCACTGCTCCTGTGGTCAATGCTGCTTCCGTATCTACCACCGGAAGGGTAGCCCTTGGCTTGATGGTTTCGGCGCTTCTTTACTCTCCGACGGTCAATTATCTGCCAGAACTTCCTCCCAATACCGGGTCTTTTGTGCTGACAGTAATGGGGCAGGCCCTCATCGGGATACTGATCGGATATATGATCACCGCGATTTTCGCATCCTTTCAAATTGCAGGGGAAATCTTCTCCGTCCAGGTGGGTCTCTCTTTTTCGGAAGTGCTGGATCCTCAATCACAGGTTTCAGCGCCTATTCTCGGTACTCTAAAAAACACTATGGGCCTTCTTCTTTTTCTAACTGTGGATTTTCAGATGGATGGGGTGTATGTACCGGCATACCTTCATATGTTCCGGGCCCTGGCTTACTCTTTTCATACGGTTCCCGCCCTGTTACCCACAGGCAACATCCCGGGGGGGATTCTTGCTTTTCTGGACGGTGTAATGGGAGCCATGTTCGTCACAGCGTTAAAAATAGGGATACCCATCATAGGCATTCTTTTTATAACCTCCGTGGCGCTGGGAATTCTGGGACGAGCAGCTCCCCAGATGAATTTGATGAACATGGGACTTCAAATCAATATCATCGTGGGATTGATATCACTGGCGTTTCTTTCGCCTGTCATAGTCCCTTTAATGATCGATGCGTTTCGTCTATCGTTTGATCGAGTGGGAGACATGCTTCACAATTGGCCGGCGGCCACAGGTGCGGTGGTTAGATGAAGTGGGCTCTTGCAAATAATGGCCTGTCTCTGGAGCCAGCAGCGGATTCAGGAGTATACTCTAGAAACCTACCTCAAAACTTTCCATTTGAGATAAGTTCCAGGAATGCCTTCGCGCCATTGCTGAAGAACAGGATGCACCTGTTACCAGAAAAGTATCGCTTCGATCTGCAACGCTTTAGCGCGGAAGATGAAGGGCGTACCGAAGATCCTACGGATCGACGAAAGCGTGAGGAGAGAGAGAAGGGCAATGTCCCAAAAAGCCAGGATATTCCGCAGACCGCGGTTCTTCTGGGGGGTATTTTGATCCTTTTTTTTATGGCTACCTGGCTCTTTGCAAGGACTTATACAGTTTTTAAACGTTATCTGGGAATGGATTTCCGTTCTTTTCAAATGGTAGGCATTGAAGATGGGCGGGGCGTGATTCTGGATCTTTTTCGCGAAGCCAGTATTCTTATCGGTCCCCTGGCTATTGGAGTAATGCTTCTGGGAATCATTGGAAACGTTGTTCAGGTCGGTTTTCTTTTTACACTTCGCCCCCTTGAGTTTCGCCTGGAGCGGCTCATACCCGATATGAAGCGTGTTCTTCCCACCAGACGCACCATGATTCAAATGCTCAAGATTGTCGTGCAGTTCACGGTAATCAGCATTGCGGCTTATATTGTGATACTGGGAGATTTTATTCCCATGCTAAAAAGTGGGAATATGGAGTTGAGGCAGGCTCTTGCACTATTTGCATGGATTGCCTTTAAACTGGTGATCATTACCGGAATAGTGCTTCTGGTGCTTGCTATCCCCGACTATTTTTACCAGCGTTTCGAATATATGGAAAATTTGAAGATGACTCTTTCGGAAGTTAAGAGAGAAAGGAAGGAGGAAGAGGGAGACCCCATGATTCGCCAGAGGCAGAGGGAGCGTGCCATGGAGTTGAGACGCCAGCGCAATATGTTGAGAGATGTTCCAGAGTCTCATGTGGTCATCACCAACCCCACTCACTATGCAGTGGCATTGAAATATGAACCGGGTGAAAGCCAGGCCCCTATGGTTGTTGCAAAAGGAGCAGATCACATGGCTTTTTTGATTCGCAGCATTGCCCGGCAGAACAATGTCCCTGTTGAAGAGAACCCTCCTCTTGCAAGATTGCTTTATAAAGAAGTGGATGTTGGCACTGAGATACCCGACACCATGTACAGAGCTGTGAGTCTGATTTTTGCCCGGCTGGATCGCTTTCGCCGCATGAGATCGGGAGTATAAGAGTATGCTGGAAACTATAAGAAAATATATCAATAACAGCGATGTCACAATGGGCATAGGAGTCATTTTTATCCTGGCTCTGATTGTGGTACCGCTTCCCGGTGCGCTGCTGGATGGACTGATCGCAATCAGTCTGATCTCAGGAATGTTGATTCTTCTGACCGCTCTATCCAGCAATTCCCCGGCGCAGTTTACCTCTTTCCCGACTCTGCTTCTGGTTACCACAATTTATCGAATGGCGGTCAATGTATCAACCACCAGGATGATTCTTACCCACGGACCAGCCTCTGGATCGGCGCTGGTAAGAGCATTCGGTACCTTTGTGGTGGGGGGGGGCGATAGCGTTGGCGGCTATGTAGTCGGTATCGTTTTGTTTCTGATTTTAACTTTAATGCAAATTCTTGTGATCACGCGAGGTGCGACAAGGGTTTCCGAAGTCGCGGCCAGGTTTGCACTGGATTCGTTGCCGGGCAAGCAGATCGCCATTGATTCGGATCTGGCGGCAGGCTACATTGATGAAGGGGAAGCGAGAAAACGTAGAGAGTCCCTGCAGAAGGAGATGAATTTTTACGGAGCCATGGACGGATCTTCCAAATTTGTTCAGGGGGATGTTCGTCTGGGGCTGGTTATGGTGGCGGTGAACATCATAGGAGGGCTTGTCATCGGTATGAGCATTCGCGGCGAAGGTTTTACCGACGCCCTGGAGATGTACACTCGACTGACTATTGGTGATGGTCTGGTTTCACAGATCCCAGTACTTTTGATCTCAACAGCGACCGGTATTGTGGTTTCCCGCTCTGTGGGCGAGGGTTCCTTCCCGCAGGAGTTGAAACTACAACTATTATCAAATCCTAAGATATTGTATATAACCGGTGCGGTTCTTGTTGTGGCCGGGCTTTTACCCGGTTTTCCGTTGTTTGCAATGTGGGGTATTGGTGGTCTTTTAATTTTTCTGGGAAGCCGAATGGAGCGGGTGGCCAGAGATGAGGAGACACGTCAGATCAAAGAGCAGACCGAAAAGAGCGAAGATCGCAAGCCTGAATCTTATCTGCAACACTTGAAAACGGAACCTCTTGAGATAGAAATAGGATTGGAGCTGGTACCCCTTGTGGATCCCAGGAGTGGAGGAACACTTCTGGATCAGATATCTCGCTTACGGCGAAGGTTTGCCATGGAAAACGGATTGATTGTACCTCCAGTGCGAATCAGAGATAACATGAGTCTTGCCTCTGGAGAATACAGTATTAAGTTGCACGGGAGCATTGTAGCAGGCGCCGTTCTTCAGCCGGATCGTTTGATGGCTTTGAATACAGGAAGAGCCACAGCCTCCATAGAGGGGGCGACCGAGTTTGTGGAACCCACATACAATCTGAAAGCATACTGGATTCCTGCGGATCAAAAATCGGATGCAGAAGAGCTGGGATACGATGTGGTGGATCCTTCGACAGTGATTGCAACCCATCTCTCCAGTGTCATTCAGCAGAATAGTTCCGAGATCATGGGACGCCAGGAGATCAAGGGTATACTGGACAGCGTGCGGGAAGACAATCCGGTAATTGTGGACGAAGTTGTTGCTGAGAAAAAAATCACTCTGGGTCAGATTCAGTCCGTATTGCAGAATCTATTGAAGGAAGGAGTCTCCATACGAAATATGGTTCGCATTCTCGAAGGGATTGCGGGTAATGCCGATAGAACGCAGGGAGACCCCTATCTCTTGACAGAGGCGGTTCGCGGAACACTGAAAAGACAGATTGCAGCAGACTACCTGGATGAAAATAACGTTTTGCGGTGTATTACCATTGATGCTGGTATTGAAAGAAGGTTACGTGAAGGAATTCACAGAGATCCGGAGGAAGGCTTTGTCATGGCTTTGCGTCCCGATTTCCAGATTGCTTTACGCGATGCTCTGGTAGAACAGTATAACGAGGCTTTGAAGAACAATCGTCATCCGCTGTTCCTTACGAATCGAACTATTCGTGCGGGAATTTTCTACATTCTGGAGCGCCTATATCCTGCCAGAAACTTTGCTGTTCTTGCCCATGAGGAGATCCCCAACAATGTGAAGGTGGAGCCAATTGGTGAAGTGGCGTTAAGAACGAAGAAAGAAGAGGAGACGGCGGGAGCCATCTAAGAGCTCACATAGCTTTCCGTTGTCCCTCTCTCTGGCGATAAGGATTTTCAGAAATTTTGCTACCTTTTGCCCCGGATTCCGGGCACTTGTTGAGGCGTAAATAATCGGCCCTCCCTTTACAAAACTTGACGAGAGAGGGCCGATTTACAATGTTGCCAGCTATTATTTGCTGACCGACGCTTCGGTCGAAAGGAGTTGATTTGAGTCCCAACGTTCAGGCCGTCGTTTTTCCCGGTCAGGGTTCACAGAAGATCGGGATGGCACAAGATTTCTATGAGCAATATCCCATTGTGAAGGATTACTTTGATAGGGCTTCAAAAGCAATTGATCTGAATATGGCAGATCTATGTTTCCAGGAAAACAGCAATCTTGATTTGACCGAATTCACACAGCCGGCTATCCTCACGGCAGAAATTGCCATGCTCAAGGTCCTGGAGGACCAGTATAATTTCCATCCATCCCTTTTTGCCGGGCATAGTCTGGGCGAATATTCGGCTCTTGTGGCAGCTGATGTGATCGACTTCGAGGATGCTGTAAAAATTGTCCGAAAAAGGGGTGCCCTGATGCAAGCTGCTGTTCCAGCAGGCCAGGGGACCATGGCAGCCATCATTTACCCTGACATCGAGTCCATAGGATTGAAGGAAAAGGTTGAAAAGCATGGAGCCGAAGTGGCCAACTTTAATTCTCTGGAACAGGTTGTGATCAGCGGAAAAAAAGAAGCAGTTGAGGCAGTGGCCGCTGAACTGGAAAGTGAGTTTAGCGAGAAGGGAATGAATATTGTTTTTCTTCAGGTTTCCGCTCCATTTCATTCCAGCATGATGCAGGGAATGGAGCAGGAGTTTACAAATTTCCTGGGGGAATTCGAGAGCAAGTTTCGCAAAGAAAATGCCATTCATGTGGTCTCCAATTATACGGCCGCCTTTCATACTCCGGAAACATTGATTGCGAATCTGGTGAAGCAGATCAGCGGGTCTGTTCAATGGGTGGAGAATATGCGTCTTCTTGCCGGCAAGGCCGGTGCCATTTATGAGGTAGGTCCCAACCGACCTTTACAGAAATTTTTTAAAACGATCGGGGTCGACGTTACCTCGATCATTAATTTGCGATCTGCCACAAAGGCATTTCCTGCTGCATCATAAGGGCAAGTGCAGAACCCACCGGAGATCTGGCGAAGGTGCCATGATGAGGGTTTTTTTACAGGCGTTTTAAGTTGCTTTCGCAGGCTGAATGAAGCGTGATCGAAAGGAGGATGAGAAATGGATTTTCATGGTAAGAACTACTGGGGTGTAATACTGGGCGGATCCAGCGGTTTTGGATTGGCCACTGCCAGAAAACTGGCGGCTTCCGGAATGAACGTGTGCATTGCGCACAGGGATCGCAAAGGTTCCATGGCACGCATTGAGCAGGAGTTCGACGAGATTCGCAAGAGTGGTGTTCGCTTTGTTTCTTTTAATGTGAATGCACTGGATAGCGAAGGCAGATCTCAAGTGCTTGATGGCTTGCAAAAAGAGCTGGGGAGTGACGGAAAGGTTCGTATGCTGCTTCACTCCATAGCTTTCGGAAATTTGAAGTTAATTGCTCCCATGAAACCCCAGGAATCTCCTGCCCATGCTCGTGAACTCCTTGCTCAGAAGCTGGGAATCGGTTCTGACAAGCTTGCTGAAGCGGTAAATGAGCTGTTTGATCAAGGGCATGCGGAATTCCATAGCATCGCCAATCCTCCCGAATATAATAGCGATTCTCTTGCCGAAGACGAAGATATCGCCAACACCATCTACTCCATGGGAACATCACTGTTAACCTGGGTGCAGGATCTATTTCAGCGTAAAATGTTTGCAGCCGATGCAAGAATCTTTGGTCTGACCAGCGAAGGGAATACTGTGGCCT
>JBNLFC010000216.1:0-6664 GCA_050305335.1 Leptospirales bacterium | reverse complement strand
ATATTAAAAAAAGATCCACCAAGAAAAAGGCCCGCTACAACGTAACCCACCACCTGCGGGATGCCAGCGAGCTGAAAAATGCGGCTGGATACAAAACCCGAAATCAGAAGAAAACCGAGAAGAAGCAATATTGACAATTCTTCCATAAAATACGTTAGCTATATCGGTTAGATGTGCTCAGCAAGTGTTTCCTCCATAAAAATAGAGGTATCCATCTCGATCGTCAACTGAATATTACATTCCACCGTTCTTCTGTGTACGGGCACTACTTTTTTTCATAGCATTGCCTGACCGTATGGCCACTGCAACCAACGGTTGCGTATCACTACGTTAATCCATCTTTACTTTTTAAAACCTGGAAGAAGACGATTCCAGAAGCCTGCGCCAGGAAACCTCGGAGGCGGTCAAAGAAAGGAGAGTTCAAGGATATCCAGCGGAGAGTCAATGAGGGCTCTGGCCCCTTCCCATTCAGAGGAGGAACCATGGCCATATCTACAGGCAATAAAGTCCACTCCGTTCACGACGGCAGCGTCCCGGTCAGACGCCCGATCGCCCACCATCACTGCCTTTTCAGGGGCGATAGAGTGGGAGGAGAGAATAAACTGTACCAGATCGTTTTTGTTAAAAATACTAACGTTATCTACAACGGGCACTTCGGTAAAGAGCTCGTACACCCCGCCATGCTTTAAAACCGCCTCCACATAGCGCAACCGCCCATTGCTGGCGCCATATAGCTCATACCCTTTTTCGTGAAGTCTATGCAGCAATTCAATGGCGCCGCCATAGTAAATCCCCCGATCGCTTTGAATTGCATCCACAAGTGTTATCAAAATCTCCTCAGAGAGAGCATGCTGCTCCTCCATGGATAGGTCAGGTGCCAGATTGGCAAAAATTTCCCTGATAGGCTTTCCAATCTGCGCCATAATCTCCGTATGGGTTGGTATAGAGCCCGTTCTACCGGTTCGGGTTCGGTATCGTTCAAACCCCTCCCTGTAGGTCTCTCCGATCATCTCCTCGCTGGAAAAGATGGTGCCATCGATATCAAACAGAATCGCCCGTTTCTCGTTCATAGAACCAGATTCAAAAAGAATACATTGCAGGCAAGCATAAGGTTGTGGCTCCACTGATCCATCCTCTGGTGGATCGAAATTATCACCCTTCTTCGATACGAGGAAATCCTTGACGATTTTTCATAGGGAAGCGCATTAGATATGCTCGAAGCGACAGTGTATATCTTCTGCCCGGATCTGGCTGAAACACAGTGGCTCAACCAGAGAAAACATGAAATTCCCCTTGCTGAACCATGAACGCATTCTCTTTCCACTTTTCATAGCCGCTATATTCACCACTCCCATCCTTCCACAGTCTTTGCCTTATTCAGATAGCACGGATGCAATTAGTAAATATCCCGTAGAATTGGACAGGAATGAATCGTTGCCTCTAAATGGCACCTGGTCCTTCCAGGAAGGAACCAGTGAAAATCAATACACCCCCCGTGCCGAACTCTGGCGTCCGGTGAGTGTGCCCGACTCATGGAGCCAATATGGTGCTCCCGCAAACGGATTTGCATGGTACGCCCTCGATATAGAAGTGACCGCGAACGAGTCCCTCCAGACTGCGTTGTTACTCAACTGGATTGATAACTCCTACTCCCTTTTCTACAACGGCGAGCTCATTCACACACAGGGGAAACCCGGTGTGAATCCCGAAACCACTACTATATTTGCACGAAGAGTTGTCGTTCCCCTGGAACGGATCCACCAGGGTGAGAAGACAAAAATTCGTTTAATATTTAAGGTATCCAACTGGGATAACAGCCCCGGGGGAATGGTCACTCCCGTTTACTTTGGCGATTATGATTTCCTCTCTCTAGAAAACGATGCAAGGATCTTTTACATTGTGTTTCTGGCCGGAATGTTCTTAATGTTTGGTATCAATCAGATGATTTTTTATGCTTTTCGCAAAAAAGATCTGGAATTTCTTTTCATATCCATTTTCGCAATGGGCATCACCGCTTTTTTGATTTTAGAGGATGATCTCTACTATATATTTACCACATCTCCCCTGCTCTACCTGCTCTGGCACGTAATCTGGATACTTGTTCGCTTCGCTGTGCTCTGGTCCTTTCTGGAATTCCTCATCCACTTTCTGGAGTTCCCTTACAAAAAACTGGTCTGGGTAGCCCGGCTGCCGATCATCTTCATCACTCTTTTTATACTCGTTTCTCATGATTCTACTTTGATCAATCGCTTTGTGCCTTTCTACAATGCAATCGTCGTCACCATTGGTGGCTTGATACTCTTTGTAGCCACATTCCGCGCTCTAAAACCGGGGAATATTGATATACGTCTTTCTATTTTTGGATCTTACCTATTTATTTTCACTCTTGTATTTGCCGCGTTTTACCCTGCAGACCACTTTGTAAAACTTATCTCCATTGCTATCGGCTTTGCGCTCATGTCCGTCATTTTTTCCATTTCATCGGGCATGCGATATTCGAATACGGCACGCAGGCTATCGCATCTGAACACGGAACTGGACCGAATGGTACAGGAAAAAACCAGACATCTTGGCGAAGCATTACAGCGCATACAAAACGATTTGAACATTGCCAGAGCATTCCAGGAAGTTTTTTATGATACGCTGGTAACTGCAGATCAAAAAACCGGGTTCATATCTATTCCCAGACAGGGAGTCTCCGGCGACGTAGTGGATCTTACCCACCACGGTGAAGTAGAAAGATTTTTCATTGCCGATGCCACCGGCCACGGAATTCAGGCGGCCCTGGCCACAATGATAATACGTCTTTTTTATGATCGAATCAAAAACCTGCACGAAGATCCCCACCATATCCTGCAAATGCTGAGGGATATGGTGGCCCTGGAATATCCGGAGCTGAATGTTCATTTCACCTGCTTTTTGCTGGACCTCAACGAAAAAACAGGGCTGGCGAGATTCTCCACAGCCGGACATCCACCGCAGTATTTGATTCGAGTGGACGGATCCACCGTTCCAATGAAATCAAAAGGTACACTGGTATCGCGTCATCTCAATAGAGGTTTCGAAACCGCTGAACTGCAACTTCAGGGAAGGGAAAGAATCTGCCTGTTTACGGATGGATTGATGGATGCACGAAACGATCTGGGAGAGTTCTATGGTGAAAAGCGATTCGCCAGAAAGATACGCGACTCCATCCACCTGTCTGCGCATGACCAGGTGCAATTTCTGTTTCAAAACGTCTTGCAATTCACTGGCAACAGAGGGCTGGAAGATGATACAACGCTCTGGATCGTTCAGACTCAAACAGGTTCAGATCCATTTACTGTAGTCTCTCCGGGAACGATCCGATTTTGACCGTGTCTGAGACCAGGTTTTCCCGCAAGTTTGAGAGAGTGATCGAGAACGTAGAAAACTACAACCCCAATGCCAACTACCGCCAGAGCAAAAGAGCTCTCTTCCGGACGTCCAATGAAACTTGTTATCAGTATGGCCACGGAAAAAAGAATGAAAAAAAGCGGAGCTAAAGGATAGAGGGGAACACGGTAAGGACGCTCTATATTCGGATTTTTCTTTCTTAAATACATGAGCCCCACAACGCTGAGAATAGGAAAAATGCCCAGCGCAAAACCCATGTAAGCCTGGATCTGGTCGTAGGTCCCTGTGACAATGTAGACTACGGCCAGTATTCCCTGTAGAACGATTGCGATTGCGGGCGTCCCGCGGTAATTACTGACTCCCCCGGCAATTTTAAAAAACAGGTTATCCCGTGCCATAGCAAAATAAACACGTGGACCGATCATAATCGAAACCGAAACGGAAGAGAGAAGCATAATGAAAAAAACCAGATGAAAGAATACCGCTATCTTTTTCCCGAAAAGGGCATCTGCGGCCAGAGCTGCCACCGCCTCTTTGCCGGATATGGTATTCTGGGGAATGGTGTAGTAGTAAATGATATTTAAAACAACATATAGTGCCGTGATCAATAGCGTCCCTATCAACAGAGCCCTGGGGAGATTCTTTTCAGGATTGCGAATCTCACCGGCCAGGTATGTGGCCCCGTTCCACCCGCTGTATGCAAACATTACAAACAAAAGACCAACGCCCATTCCGCTCCAGTGGATAGAAGATGCCTTAGCAGTGGGAAACTGCCAGGTGGCTGACGAGCCAGAAAAAATGATATAAAATCCTGCTGCTGCAAACAGGATTACAGAGAACAGCTTGAATCCGGTCAGGACATTCTGCACCATTCCACCTTTACGCACACCCAGCATATGGAAATAGGAAAACAGGAAAATTAAGGCGACAGCGTGGATCTTGCGATTCCAGGCTTGAAGATAAAAATCCGCCAACCAGCTGCCGGGAAAAGCCATTTGCGCAAATTCTCTGGCATATTCGGCTGAAAGCAAGGCAGCAGCCGCGGCCGGGGCAGAGAAACCTACAAAAAATGATACCCAGCCCGTCAAAAAGGAAGGCAGACGACCAAAGATACGACTGATGTAGAGATACTCACCCCCCGCGTGGGGCATAATAGTGGCCAGTTCCGCATAACACATGGCACCGGATAAGGCTATGATCCCGCCAAGACCCCAGAGCAAAATTACCACCAACGGATGTTGAACTTCGGCATGAATGATGCCCGTATTCCCGAAGATTCCCGCTCCGATCATACTGGCAATGATCACCAGTATAGCTGTGCGAAGGCCCAGCTCTCGCTTTAAACCATGATTTTCCATATTCTTCCTGGCAGGGATCTACCTTTACCTCATTACAAATCGTTCTCTTCGGCAAGAAGGCTCAAGGCGATCTGTCCCGTTCTGGCAATCTCCAGAATACCCACCTGTTTCATCATCTGAATGAAGCCGTTGACCTGACGGCTGTTTCCATGCATTTCCACCAGAAGCGAGTCGGAAGTTATCTCTACAATCTTGCCGCCGAAGACCTCGACAATACCAAATAACTCCCCCCGGGATTCAGGCTTTGCCGAAACACGGATCAAGAGAAGTTCACGTACAACCGAGTCATGGTAGGGAAGACGCTTGAGTTCAATTACGTCGGCCAACTTCAAAAGCTGACTCTCCACCTGATCGACGGTCTGTTCCACTCCCTTTAAAACTATGGTGATGATGGATCTATCAATATTATCGGTTTCACCCACGGCGATGCTATCGATGTTAAATCCCCTTCGGGTGAAAAGGCCGGAAACATGGCTCATTACTCCGGGGCGGTTGTTAACGGTGATGGAGAGAATATGTTTCAATGAACACTCCCGACCGGATGGAAGCCCGGACCGGTCATTTGAATAAAGAGCAATACCAATCCTCCAGCTCTTGCTCCGGCTCTCCCGGTGTCAAGAGCTTTCCAGCATGCCCGAATCTGAAAGCCTCATTACTCCCACGCAGGACCAACGGCGTCCAGTTCCACTTTGTTTTGAAGATCCTCATCCACAAGAGTAGGATCCGGCAGAGAGTCGTACAGCTTTCTGATGATGCCATAAAAAGGAGCCGCAAATTGATCAGCAATCCCACCATACCTGGACCTGTAAGATGCAATCATGCGACTCAGATCCGAATCTTCTCTGTCGAAGCTTTTTCCTCCCCTTGCTTCCCATACCAGACTCTCTCTCCTGCAATCCAGAAGGGAAGCCTGAACAGTGAGGTGAAACGTCTCTTGATCGCCTTCCAGATCGGTAAACCTGTGAATGATTACACCGTCCAGATCGCTGTGGGCTTTGCAGTAGGCGGGGAGTTCTGACAATGATATCGCACGGCGGATCCGTGTTATGAGATATTCACCATGAAGGGAGACCTCATGGGCCGCCATGTCCAGATAGAGCCTGGAAACATCCAGGCTGCCAGGGGGGGCAGATGCATCAATGGCCAGCGCAACTCTCTTGAGCCATTGTTTTTCATTTTTCTTATACCCGTCCTTCAGATAGGTGTGGGTGACTGTACAGCCCATAGCAAAAAAGGAAAGGGCAAGACCAAAAAAAAATATTTTTATCGCGCGATACTTCATAAAACTCAGGGACTCCTTTTAAACAGATTCGTTGAAGCTTCTCACGGAGAGGTTTCTATGAATACAGGATGCATCCTCACGCTTCGCGAGGTTCTTTGAGACTATTCGTTGGTCATTTTTTCCTTCCCGCTCTTTTTTTACCAGGAGGCTTAGCCCGGGAATCGACCACATTGGTCCTGGTTTCTGCCTTATACTCTTCGCTGTGTCGAAATTCAGGATGCAGTTTCAATTTCAGTAAGAAAGGGAACTTTCCTTCTGACGATAGTTGCAGCAAAGCAGGAACCATGGTTACAGAAAGTATCATCATGGTAAAAATGCCCAGAAGCGCAAGGTAGCCCATGCTTCGTATACCCGGATGCACTGCGATGGAGAGAGATCCCCATCCAACCAGCGTTGTCATACTGGAAGCCAGGATCGCCTTCCCTGTGGTATAAGCGGCATGGGAAACGGACCCATTCTCCAGATAACGGTGAATCATAAAAATTCCATTATCAAGGCCATAGCCAATGATGATGGGAAACACAACAATATTGAAATAGTTCAATCGAATATTAAATACAGGCATAGCACCCATCACAATCACAAGGCCTACCATCAACGGCAAAAGAGAGACAACGGTGGTGCGAACATCCCGAAAATCCAGAAACAT
>JBNLFC010000215.1:0-6669 GCA_050305335.1 Leptospirales bacterium | reverse complement strand
GGCGCAGAATGCAAATGGGTGAGAAGCGACGGGCCTCGATATTGCACGGCGGATGAAAAAGAAGAATTTGTCGCTGGAAACGATTAAGGAGGTCCTGGGTTTCTGATTCAGAATAATTTGTTTCTTAATTGTAATTCTTTGGATATCTGTCGAGTATCTTGAACGTAAGGAGAAATATATGGATATTGGAACTGGTCTAGCTTTATTGGGATCAGCAGAGATATTAAAGAAAATATTAGGTCCAACGGCAGATTATCTTGGTGAAGGCTTGAAGGCTTTTGCTGAAAAACGTAGCAAGAACATTTCAATGATTTTTTCGAGAGCCATGAAGAAAATAGAAAGTGAAAATCCAGAGTCACTTCGTTCTCCGGCTTCCCCACAGCTGCTTGCAACAATATTGGATTATGGTAGTTGCACAGAGGATGAACTAATACATGAATACTTGTCTGGTTTGCTCGTCTCTTCGAGGAAAGGATCAGAATCTGATAATAGGGCCCTATGTTCGGATATTTGCTTAAGAATCTCAGCGTGTACCATGTCCGTTCACATTATCTTTTCTATTCGCTGATACGTAGGCTTTTCATTGGTGCCAAAATAAATCTTGCAAACCAGTCTTCTCGGGGCGATATTCAAACCTATGTTTCGGCCACACTGTTTGCCAGGCATGTCTTTCTTGATGAGTATGATGAAAAGCAAGCCCCATATTTGTTTGAGCATATTATGCATGGATTGTATAAAAACAATCTGATTGAATCTGGCTTTGCATTTGGTTCAGCAGAACATATCTCGAAATTTGGTTCCCCTTCAGTCTTGGAACCTGGTGTTGTCTTTCAGCCATCTGTACCAGGAATTGAACTTTATCTTTGGATCAGTTCGCTATCGACAATTGCCCGTGCAAATACGATTCTTTCCCCTGAGGTTTCGATTCCTGATTTGTTAAATATTGATTTCAAAGGATTTGCGTTTCCCTTGCCAGAAAGGAGGATAGTGTTGTGATTTTTTAAACTTCTAATAGGGTCCCATGGCTATGCAGAAATACAAATGATTTTATAGTTTGCTCTGATACGGCGAATCCTTCTACCCATGGCTGTAGGCTTGAACGATCTCAGGATAGGCGTTGCTGACGATTGGATTGCCCTTCCAACCAGCCTGAGGGATTCGCGGCCGATACCCCGGCGCACTATTTCAAGAGCGGCTGGCAAAACGTTTGTAAATCCCCGCTCACCGGACCCCGTCGAGCGGGCGTTGATAGCCCGCGTTCCGGCAATCGCTACAGCGTTCTGCCGGACGATGGGGAATCCGGTGAAGCGGGGATGCCTGTGGCTATTGAATGCGCGCCGTTTTAGCAGAAGATATGGCGCCACAGTGACGGCAGGGGTATTTCTCAGGCCAGGTTCTTCTGCACCGCATACTTCACAAGGCCTGCAACATTATGGATATTGAGCTTCTCCATAATTCGGGCACGATGACTCTCTACGGTTCGTGAACTGATGCGAAGGGTTTCGGCGATCTGCTTACTGGTCAGGCCCCGAGCCACCTGCCCCAGGATTTCCCGCTCCCGACGGGTAAGAACTTCCAGAGAGGGAGTTCTATCTTCAATTTCTTTAACAAAATCATTTAACAAAAGATCTGACATTCTTGGTGAAAAGGCTCTTTCACCTTCCCGTATGCGATTGATGGCGGAAATGAGGCTTTCATACACATCCTCTTTCAACATGTAACCTTCAATCCCCATGGAGATGGCTTGCTTGAAATATTCACGATTGTCATGCATGGTGAGTATCAAAATACGAATGTGAGGATAGTTAACCTTAATCTCCTCTATAGCGGTAAGGCCATCCATACCTGGCATGGAGATATCGATGATGATCAGGTCGCAATCTACCTTTTTAATTTTCTCAAGTAGCTCCGCTCCATCACCGGCTTCTTCCAGCACTTCCATAGTGGGATTTTCGGCAATGAGCTTCTTCAAGCCCTCGCGCAGAATGGGATGGTCATCTGCAAGAATGATTCTGTACTTTGAATTATGGGAGTTCAAATCGCACCTCAGTTCCTCGATTCATATTCGATTTTATTATAAGATCACCATTGAGAAGATCCACCCTTTTTTTCATGATCTGGAGCCCCAGTCCTGCGGCCGGTGCGACTCCGTTCCCATGAGAACTTCCTGATAGATGATCCGGGATACCCACACCATCGTCACGTATGGAAATGGAAATCCCTTTTTTTTTCTTTACAGCGGAAATTTCCACACGAGTGGCCTTCGCATGCTTCAAAATGTTTGTCAACGCTTCCTGTATAAGACGATAAACATTCACATCCCAATTGCCCGGAAAATACCGATCCAGGTCCTTGAGTTTTAACGAAATTTTCAGGCTCCCGTCCGGATTCAAGGTCTGGGTGAGCTCCCGTATTGCCAGTGGAAGACCGAGGTTTTCCAGCGAGGCTGGACTCAGGTTGTGGGAAATTTTGCGGGATTTGTCAATGATTTCGTTCAGGTAGTTTAAGGACCAGTCAATCTCGGATCGTACTGATTCGTCAAAACTCCCAACTTTTCCGATAGCATTCTGAAGGTTAAGTTTTAATGCCAGAAGGGATTGGCCCAGATCATCATGCAGTTCTCTTGCCAGCTTGGTTCGTTCCTCTTCCTGCACTTCTATGATTCTTCTGGAAAGCACAGCCAGTTCTTCTGTTCTTTCTTCCACCAGTTCCTCCAGGTGTTCCTGGTGGCGGCGATTGTCTTCTGCCAGCCTACGGTTTTCATCATCCAGTTCTTTCATCATTACGGCCTTTTGGACTGAGCGAAACAGATCGCTTTTTTTTAAAGGCTTGGTGAGATAATCAAACGCTCCTCCGCGAAGTGCCCCGGTTACGGATTCTATATCCGGTTCTCCGGTCATAAGAATGACTCTGGTCTGTGAAAATCTGGAACGGATGCTATAGAGGAGTTCGGTGCCACTGACGTCGGGCAAAAGAATATCTGCAATGACTGCATGAAAATCCATGAGCCCCAGAAATCGCAGTGCACCCAGCGCATCCTGTGCCATGTACGCCCGATAACCGGCTCCTGTGAGATACTTGAAAAGGAGCAGGCGGATGTTTCTGTCGTCATCGACAATGAGAATGCGGGGGGGAGGAGCGGTGGAAACAGGCCGCAATAGTGTGTCCACATAGTGGGAAGATGGGGAGACTTTGTCGGTTTTCTGTTCTTCCAGATGGTTCATGACTACAAAATAGGAGGCTATCCCGAAACAGCCTCACGCAATACCCGCTATTTTGACAGCGAGCGAAATTTTGAGCGAAATTGACAGGGCTCTGATCGATCGGGGTGCGTTATTCCTGAATCGCTTCCATTGGCTATCCTGGATACCGGGTGTGGTCCAGGGATGATTGACGCAGAATCCGCCACTTGTTCGGTCAGACGAAAATCCATATAGATCAGCTAAAGCCTTTCTCTTTTAAAAAACCAGCAAGCGTTCTGTCGAACCCCATGATATGTTCTACCAGCCAGTGAGCCAGAAAGGTGAGAATTTTTTGCGTAGGAACGGCTCGTTTTTCAATATAATCTTTTGCAGCGTTCATGACTTCGTTTACAAAACGGTCATGGTCGGTTTTGTGTTGGGTGTACTCAGGAAATCGATTTTCGATCATCATCTTTTCCTCCTCCACAAAGTGTGTTCGAGTATAGTCCAGAAGATCCTGCAGGACCTGGGATATCATGGATCGACCTTTGCCAGATTCGATGGCGTCCCAGAGGTCCACCATAAGCTGCAGCAGTTTGCGATGCTGATCATCCATTATTTTGATGCCCACCATGTATTTATCTTCCCATCGCAATGCCATATATAGCTCCTGACCTCTTACTATAAACAGGCTCAAATCCTGCGCGGATGCAGGCTTTGAGAGACGGATTTTGAAGCGCATCTTCAAAATCTTTTAAATTAGCATGTTAGAACTACCGGGTGGTGACCCGGCCAGGTCTCCGGCGGAGTTTTCCGCCCGCTTTAACCTTAAAATCACGGGTTTTGAGATGAAAGCATCGAATGATGAGTTACTGATTCTCTTTTTCCCGAGCCTGGAGATAATGATGATATGTGCGCTCGTCAAAGCAAACGAAAATTACTTTTTCCGGCATATCATATCTATTAAGGAAGTGATGGATTTCATGGATTGCAATGGGAGCGGCCTTTTCCAGCGGATAACCGTAAACGCCGGTACTGATGGATGGGAAGGCCAGAGTGTGGAATCGGTTTTCCCTGGCTATCTCAAGGGAGTTGCGATAGCAGCGGGCCAGCAACTCTCTTTCATTTGCATGACCACCACGCCAGATTGGCCCCACCGTGTGGATTACATATGAGGCCGGCAGCCTGTAGCCATGGGTGAGCTTTGCCTCTCCGGTAGGACACCCGCCCAGGGTGCGACACTCTTCCAGCAGCTGACTACCCGCTTTGCGATGAATAGCACCGTCCACACCGCCCCCTCCCAGCAGGGATTCATTGGCGGCATTGACAATGGCATCCACACTCAACTGGGTAATGTCACCCTGAATGATCTCCAGTCTCTCCCCGATTCGTCTCATTTTTGCGCGGTTCTCCGAGATTTTGTGCATCCTTCAGACCAATGATGGGATTTCGGGCGAGAAGGGTAAATTAAAATTGATGGCACAGAGGCGTACAAAACTCTGTCCGCGTTAGCGGGTTTTCTATGTCTCTAATAGTACAGAAGTATGGTGGAACCTCGGTTGGCGATACGGACCGAATCCACAATGTTGCAAACCGTATCAAGATGTATCATGAACACGGTCACCGGGTGGCGGTCGTTGTCTCTGCAATGGGGCACACCACAGATCAACTGGTGGATATGGCATACCAGGTGAACAGTTCTCCTCCTAAAAGGGAGATGGATATGCTCCTTTCCACCGGTGAGCAGGTTTCGATTTCCCTTCTGGCCATTGCACTGGAGGGAATCGGTGTTCCGGCAGTTTCCTATACAGGACATCAGATCAATATGGTGACGGATAGCACCTTTTCCAATGCCCGGATCATCGATGTGGACACAACACGGGTGAAAAAGAGCCTGGAAGAGGGAAAAGTGGTCATTGTAGCAGGCTTCCAGGGGGTAGAAAAGGGTGGCGACATTACAACTCTGGGCAGAGGTGGAAGCGATACATCTGCCGTGGCTCTTGCAGTTGCATTGAAGGCTGACGAGTGTGAAATCTTTACCGATGTAGATGGCGTCTACACGACCGATCCCAATAAGGTTCCGTCCGCGCGAAAATTGCCACGCATATCGTACGATGAGATGCTGGAGCTTGCCCGGCTTGGTGCGGGCGTTTTGCACTCCCGCAGTGTGGAGCTTGCTTCCAAATTCAACATGGTGATTCATGTTCGTTCCAGTTTTAATAACTCTGTGGGAACTCTCGTAGTTCCAGAGGAGATGGTGATGGAAAAGGTATTAATTCGTGGTGTTACTTTAAAAAATGATGAGGCAAGGATTTCTGCGGTAGACATTCCGGACCGACCTGGACTTGCTGCGGAGCTCTTTTCGCGTCTGGGCGATGGAGGTGTCAACATTGACATGATCGTTCAGACCACAGGTAAGGAGGGGCTCAATACCATTTCATTCACTCTGCCCCGGGACTCGGTAGCCAACGCTAAGCTCATTCTGGAAGCCTTCATTAAAGAGAATCAATCGGGAAGCTATGAGGTTAATGAAAAGACAGCCATTGTATCAGCCGTGGGAGTGGGAATGAAGTCTCACTCAGGCATTGCGGCAAAGATGTTTCGAGCTCTTTCCGACAAGAACATTAATATTGAAATGATCAGCACATCCGAGATTAAAATCTCTGTGGTAGTGGATCCGGATCAAGCCAGGTTGGCTGTGGAGGCCATTCATAACGTATTCGGACTGGGCGATGTACCAGCCTGAAACGGCCTCTTCCCGGGGCGGCCCAATAGGTGTTTTCGATTCGGGAATGGGCGGATTGACGGTGCTGGCGGAGTTGCATCGTCGTTTACCGTCAGAGGACTTTGTTTATCTGGGCGATACGGCTCGTGTTCCTTATGGCTCCCGATCGGCCCGTACTGTTCAAAGATACAGTATGGAAGTGGCCGAATACCTTCTCTCTTATGGCATAAAATATCTGGTCATTGCTTGCAACACAGCCACTGCCCATGCTCTGGAGTTGTTGCAAGATCGTCTTTCTATTCCGGTTCTAGGTGTCATTGAGCCAGGGGTTGTGGCCCTTCTGGAACGGACGGGGAATCGCCGGGTAGGTGTAATTGGGACCCGGGCTACGATCAAGTCAGATCAATACGGAAAATTGATTCGCGAACGTTCGGTCGAGACGCAGGTATTCAGCAAAGCTTGTCCTCTGTTTGTTCCGCTGGTGGAAGAGGGGTGGCTGGAAAAAAAGGTGACAGCCCAGATTATACAGGAGTATCTTTCTGAGCTGGTGCGTGAAGAGGTGGATTCCGTTGTACTGGGCTGCACACACTATCCATTGCTAAAAGCTGCCATTCAGCGAGAATATCCCGGGCTTAAGCTGGTGGATTCCTCTGTGGAAATGGCGATGGCAGTGGAACGCCAGTTAGACGCTTTGAACTTGCGTTCTCCGGCGGATGGTAAGGGTGGCGTTAGAATTCTCCTGACTGATGTAACCGATCAGAT
>JBNLFC010000214.1:0-6670 GCA_050305335.1 Leptospirales bacterium | reverse complement strand
GTGCCCTGCTAACCGTACCGGTAAACCTCGGGATCCTAAACGAATCATGGTAGAGGTTAAACACGCCCTCATGCACAATATGTCTGGCATCCTCTCCCACAAGGAAGAGGGGCCAGCGCCGTCACCTGTCCTGGGGGACGAACTCATTACGGACGAGGAACTCTGGAGCTGCACATCTTGCATGGCCTGCGTTCAGGCATGTCCCGTGGGCAACAATCAATGGGAAGCCATCTATGAAATGCGCAGGAACCTGGTTCTGGTAGAAAGCCGCTTCCCCTCTCAGTTACAGAGCGCCTTTGTGAATATGGAAAACAACTCCAACCCCTGGGGCATTGGTTCCGCAAGCCGGGCGGAATGGGCGAAAGACCTGGATGTTCCACTGATGGCCGATCACCCCGATGCGGAGATACTCTACTGGGTAGGATGCGCCGGTTCCTTCGATGATCGCAATCGCAAAATATCCCGGAGCATGGTGAAACTTATGAAAACAGCGGGTGTGAAATTCGCCATACTGGGTAACGAAGAGCAGTGTACAGGCGATAGTGCAAGACGCGGAGGTAACGAATATCTTTTCCAGCAGATGGCCATGCAAAATGTGGAAACCCTTAACAAATACAACGTTAAGAAAATTGTGACACAGTGTCCTCACTGCTACAATACGTTGAAAAACGAATATGGCCAATTTGGCGGCCATTACGAAGTGGTTCACCATTCCGAATTGATCGATCAACTGCTGACTGAAAAACGTCTCACACTCACAACGAAACAGGAGTCTGTAGCATACCACGATTCGTGCTACCTTGGCCGCTACAACGATCTCTACAAAGACCCGAGGGAGGTTCTAAAAAGGGCCACAGGAGAAGCATGCCATGAGGCTTCGGACCATGTTGCCTCAAGCCTCTGTTGCGGAGCAGGTGGTGCTCAGATGTGGATGGAAGAAAAATATGAGAGAGTCAACGCATTGAGAGCGGATCAGCTCTTAAAGAGCGGTGCATCCACGGTAGCCACGGCCTGCCCCTTCTGCATGATTATGCTCAGCGATGGAGTGAAGAGCCTGGATAGCAGCGGTGAAAAACAAGTATTGGACATTGCAGAAATTGTTGCGGATCGACTGGTGGAGTGATCACTCCAGATTATGAGTGTGGAAAGCCTGTGCAGCTGGTACATCCAGCTCCACACGGCACTCCTCACGGTCTCCCATAAAGGATACAATCCCCTGAAACCCCTTCTCAATAATCCGGCGGGCAACATTGAAGGAAGGGTCTTGCTCCAGTGATTCGATGAACCGATGGGGGGATGTGTGAGCCGATCGCTTTGCTGCAGGATAGAAAGCCTGGACCAGAAGAAAAATCCTGCTGTTCTCTCTCCCTTCTATCTCTATGTGAATGATCCGTCGTCCGTGCCGCAATTTCCCTTCCACCCTCAGGAAAAGTCGCTTTTTTATACTTTCCAGCAAATTCAAGATAGCATAGCGAAATTCTCCGGGATACCCCCAAAGAGCACAGCCTGCCGATGATCGATCGCACTGCACCTCTTCTACGTGAACATCCACGCCAGCGTCACGAAACTGACCGGAAAAAAGGGTGATTGTATCATGGATAGCGTCCAGCACGGAAAAAGAGACGTAGCTTGTATCCGGTTTAAAAAATTTACGAAATGCATCAATCATACCTGACATGGCATCCACGCGCATTACCAGACTGGCAATGCCTTCACTCAGATATTGTTCCGTCAATTCGCCAAACTGGCCAGCGTCCTGTAAATCCTGTGCCGTTAAAGAGATTTCGTTCAACGGTTGATTCCACTGATGAGTAATAGCACCGATCATATCACTGATCGCTGCCAGCTTAGATTGCTCATAAAGCAGACGTTCGTTCTGCATACGGTGGGCCACCTCTTCGTCCACCTGTCTCATCAACTGCACTGTCTTTTCCTGCAGCAGATCTTCCAGCTCTCTACGATAGGTGACATCATTGAGAAGAGCAAACCATTGGATCGTCCCGTCGCCCTTTTCCACAGGACGGGCCCGGATCTGAACCCAGTGAAATCCACCGATCTGATCGCGAATCCTGAATTCGGTTTCATAGCTGGACCTGCGCTCGATCGCAAGATCAATGATCTCTCGAACGCTGGCACGATCATTTCGATCTATCCATTTCAATAGAGGATCAGATTCCTCCATAAAAGCCGCAGCGCTCAACCCCAGCAGGTCGTACACCCGATCGCTGACGAAATTCGCACGCGTAACACCAATGCTATCGGTAGTGAACTGAATGATCGTGTCGGGTAGCATGTTCGCTATCTCTTTCCATCGATCATCCTGTGGTTCATTTGCGGCTGCGACATTCTCAGAAAGGGATTCATCCTGGAAAAGAGAGAGGAAAAGCGGCCCGGATTCTGACTGCCCCAGAGGTTCAATGGAAAGACCGAGAGAAACAGCTCGCCCCATCTTATCAGCAACAGAAAGAAGGGCCTCCCCCCTGCCGCCGCCCATAGCAATATTGAAACAATTGTGAAAACGACTCTTCGTAAGTCCCTTCAGGAAGGGAGGCAATTTGCCCTGCACTTCCTCCGGGTGCCATCCCAGAAGCCGATATGCACTCTCATGCCAGTGTTCCACGACCATGTGGGAGTTGAGGATCGCCATCGCTTTTCCACAACGTTCCAGAAGCATTTTTGCTATGTCATTGCTATAGCTCTCAATATCAATCACACCCATCTCCGCACTCGATAAAAATCCCTGGGAATGTGCCACAGGGTTGGAATCTCACTTGTGGCATCCGGGTCCACATTAATATAACGCCCTGATGGAAGTGCATCAACAATTTCACTATTGCCCCAGATGTGGATCTTCGGAAGTAGAGTTTTCCCTGGCACGCAGAATGGATTGTTCCAGTTGCGGACTACAATTCTATCTGAATGTAGCAGCGGCAGTGGGCGTAATCCTGTATAGAAAAGATCAAGTTCTATTAACCGTGCGCCAGAAAGATCCCGGAAAAGGCATGTTGGATCTTCCTGGTGGATTTGTGGACGTGGGAGAAAGGGCGGAAGATGCTGCTATCCGGGAAATTCGAGAAGAGCTGGCCATCGAGCTTTCTTCAGTACACTTTGCCGGTTCCTCGGCAAACGTCTATGTTTTTGGTGGAGTGACGTATCACACCTGTGATCTTTTTTTTCTTGCGGAACTTCCACCATCCCCTATCTATCTTCAGGAATCGGAAATTGAATCCATAGAAATGCACTCCATCCATGCTCTCCCTCTGGAGCGACTTGCATTTGAATCCAATCGATCCATCTTTGCGCGTGTCAAAGATGAAAAGCTCATCCCTGAGTAACTGCAGGTTCGCCGGAAGTTGTAAAGGACACTGCCCGAACGACCTCTTTTTTCTTTACACCTCTGCACCCGAAACAGCAAGCTATTCCGAATTTTGTGGTTAACCGAAAAATGAGACACCTTCTAAAAAGAAAAACAGTGATGTGGTCACTGGCTCTGGCAATCATCGTGCCACTCTCGATCCACTTCTACTTCCGGATTCTGGCGCACGGATATCTGTACGACGATGTAGAGAGAATACCCCCACGGAAAGTCGGACTGTTGCCCGGCACCTCACAAAAACTCAGAAATGGACGCCCCAACCTCTTCTTGAAATACCGAATCGATGCAGCAAGACAGCTTTTTCAGCATGGAAAAATCCAGTACATCCTGGTAAGCGGGGACAATGCGACCCGTTATTATAATGAGCCGGCTACCATCAAAGACATGCTGATCGATGTTGGAATTCCTGAAAATCGTATTGTCCTGGATTTTGCGGGATTCCGTACCCTTGATTCAGTAATTCGCGCGCGAGAAGTCTTTGACCTCCACTCATTCACGATCATCTCTCAAAAATTCCACAACGAAAGAGCGCTTTATATCGCCCGATATTATAATATCGACGCAATTGCATTTAACGCAAAAGACGTATCCATGAAAGCAGGCATTCGAACCCACACGCGAGAGGTGCTGGCTCGCATGCTGGCCCTGGTAGATCTCCATGTAATACACAGAGAACCAAGATTTCTGGGAGAAAAAATTCCTGTGGAAAAAAAGGCTTCAGAACCCGGGGGAAAAAAATCCCGAAAAAAATGAGAATGACTCCCGACTATTTCAAAGGCCGCTCATTGCGAACTTCTGAAAATAGCAGCGCCATATCTCTTTAAAACCTGCTATCGGAAGTCAAATGTGAGGACATCCAGCGCTCCTTTATTATATAGATGATCCAGTAAAACATCGCCTATTTTTAAACGCAGTTGATTACCGCTTTTCAGGGTAACTATTGATGGTGATGCTACAGGTTGATCATTGGCATAGAGACCCGGACGAAGATGGATACGAACAGGACTCGTTTCCGGAAGATCATTCTTCAACGTAACGATATAGGTCAGATTGTGATAATCCAGCCGCTGAGAAAAGAGATCTGCAAGACGGTTGTTCATAGCCTCGAACCCATCCTTATATATAGCTACCCATAGTGATGGGTTTTCACCCCGGTAATCGATCTGAAGATCCGATACCACGGCACTGTTTGTGGTTGCAGATAGATGATTCTTTACACCGATTTCCACCGTAGCCTGGTAGTAGGTTTTGGTTTCAATCTCTACACACTCCCCGCTTTTGACAGATTCAAAAGCGCTGGAGATTACCGACTTAAACTTGTCACTGTTTTCGTTGCAGGAATCTTTCGAGCCCACCTCGACTCTTACAACACCTGGCAGCATGGCCTCTCCGCCCGATTGCTGACCCAACTTCGCCACATTGGAAAGAAGCAAATCGACCTGAATCAGCGAGTCGCAACCCACCAGAAAAAAAGGAGCAATCATCAGAAATAACCAGCTGAATTTACTTTTTTTCATCAACTTCTCCCGTGGAATTCAAAACCCACTCCCCGACCATTTGGACTCATACCTGAAAAAGATATGTGGGAATTTTATCCAATCCAGGCAAGAAAAATAAATTCTTTCCCGCTTTAATGGTATTCCGCAGAGATTTTTCAAACACTACGGCAGGACTGATGCCGGGTAAAGAGAGTCCACGCTCCATCCCACTGAAGCAATCTGACCGCTGGTTTTTTCTTGCGTTCTGGATATACACTTTTCGCACTATTTCCCACTATTTTTATTGCTTAATCCTGAATCGGGGGAGTACTATTCTTGCGAAAATATAACGGAATCATGACGGGTGCTAACTTCACAAAAAGATTATGATCTCAAAATATATTTGTATTTACAATCACCGATAATTCTTACATAATAGATCAAAAGGAGCGACTCTTCTATGCGGCAGAGCTGCCGACTTCTTCTCACCCATAGGTGATTGTACATACCCGACAGAAGGATAATAAAATCCATACTGTCAAATATAATCTGTGTAGCATGCTATGAAACGGGTCTGGACATTCATACAGAGATTGCAGCCCACTACCATCAGTGCCAGACTGATGATCAGGTTCTCTATACTTTTTCTGATTCTCTTTATAATCGTCGAGGGAACAGTGCTCTACAGTTTCAGGAAAATGAGTTTACGAGAATCCCATGATCGAGCGGAGACCGTAGCAGCCTTGATCCGGGACACTCTCACATCGTACATGTGGCTGGGAGTAATCCATAGGAGAGACCTCTTTCTCAGAAACATTCAGCAAACCCATGGCATCAGCAATATTCGTGTTCTACGAGGAGACCCTGTAATCGCACAATTCGGCCCACCCAGGGAGGTGGAGCGCTCCATTCTGCCCAGAGAATTCTCCGTATTGCAGACCGGTCAACCGGTGGAGGACCTCTACGAAGACATAACTCAAGTGGTCTACCGCTTGATCATCCCCTATCGAGCCAGTCGTAATGGCAAGATCAACTGCATGCGCTGCCACCATGTGGAGGAGAATCAAGTTCTGGGAGCCGTAAGCATTACCATGGACCTCACGGAACAGAGAAAGCTGATGATGTTCACAATACTGGTCATGGGACTCGCGTCACTGCTGTTCTTTGTTTTTGCCTTTATTATGATCATATTATTTTTCCGCCCCTATACCAACCTCTTTTCAACGCTCCTCATCAGTTTCGACCGAATTCAGGAAGGGAATTTAAATCACAGGATATCTGTGAACTTGCGGGATGAAGCAGGCAAACTCGCCGAAGGACTCAATCACCTTGTCAACCGTCTCTCCTGGACGCTGTCCGGTATTAGACTGAAGGTGGCCCACCTGACAGGGCAGCCAATATACAATACAGGCAACGCCCTCAAAGACACATCGGAAATGGTGGATGAACTCGTAAAAATTTACAACTTTAAAAGAACCATAGAAAATGATGCCGATATAACCGAAATTTACATGCGCTTTGAAAACATCCTCCTCGATCTGGGATTCCAGTATTTTACAATATATGAAATATTACAGGAAAAAGACCACGCTCATATGCGTCCTGTGCTTCATTTCGGAATCCAGAGCAATGGAGGATATGCTGGCAACGCATCTGCGAATTCTCACGAAGCCCCACCAGAATCAGATGAGGACTTACACAACCCTCATGGTTACAACAGGGAAGCGGACAAACATCATGGAAGGAACTGGTGCCGATCCGACACCACATCCGCTTCGCCTGTATGCCGGGCTCTACGCTCCATGGACGACATCGA
>JBNLFC010000213.1:0-6683 GCA_050305335.1 Leptospirales bacterium | reverse complement strand
GGGAATTGAAGACGCAGCCATATTCGCATCTCTTCTAGAAAGATATCCGGATAAGAAAATGTTGCTTCGCCGTTACAATGATTTGCGGATCGGTCGCGTGGAGAAGATTCGTAATCAGTCACGTCGTGCAGGAAAAATCAATCAGCTGGAAAACGGTTTTTTCCGTTTCGTTCGGAATTCTCTAATGCGACTGACGCCTCCCCGGATGGTGGAGATCGGTATGAAAAATCTGCTGATGAGCTATCCCAGATAGTGCGTTCTTATCTCGCAAGTCAATCTATCTGGCAATGAGGAATACAGGAATAAGGTATGGAATACAAAAAAAATCAGTTCTTCCAGAAAACTGGCGCGTGGCTTCTTCTGCTTCTGGGAGCAGGCCATTTGATTACTATGTTAGTTGCTCCCCGTTCCGAGGCTCAGTTGACAATGTTCGAGAAGATGCGACAGTTTAGCATCCCCATGCCCGGTGGGCATCCCACATTGCTTTCTTTCTATACAGGATTCAGCTTGATGATGGGCTTTTTGCTGATTGCATACGGAGCATTGAATCTTTTGATTACAGGTGTTCTGGAGGCGACGTCCATCAGACAGAGATGGGTAGCATTGCTCAATCTGGCGTTTGCTGGAATCGCTCTGGCCATATCCATCGTGGATTTTTTTGCGGTACCAATTTTCTTTACTCTGGCTGCGATGGTCTGCTATGGAGTGGCACTGATATTCACATTAAAAGCCCGCTGATCCGCTTCGGGTAAAGAGCGCTTCCGTATGTTATCCGGTACGGCGCTGGTAGATGAAGAACAAAAGGCCATGAACGGTAAAACGGAGTAGACATGAATGGAGTGATGAGTTATCCTCTAGCAATCTACCTTTCTGAATACCCGGCGATTGCACATGTCACATTTTCTATTTCACTCACCTGTTCAGGCCTTTTTCGGTTATGACTCAGTCTTACGTTTGGAAACTTTACTGGAGCCCTATCGGAAAATCTGTGTGGTGAGCGGCCGCACATCCATCGAAGCAAGCGGATTTCGCAAGTATCTCGATTCCAATTTTCAAAATAAAGCTATATCAATCTTCAATGGCGTAGAGGAAAATCCATCCATTGAAACCATTCTCCGGGGTGCCATTTTCGCGAGAGAGAATGGATGCCAGGTGGTTGTGGGCTTCGGTGGTGGAAGCCCACTGGATGCCTCCAAGGCTATTGCATATCTGGCTACGAATGAGGGAGGGTTCTATGATCATTTGGACGGGGTAGGTGGGAATGCTCCTCTTCCTATTATCGCAATACCGGCTACGTGTGGAACCGGCAGCGAGATGAATCACTATAGCATCATCACCGATCGTGAAAAGAAAAGATGGATAAGATTAATTTTTCCAATTCCAGTACTTTCCCGGATTATGCACTTCTTGATCCCACTTTTCTCAGGAGCCTGAAGAAAGAACTGCTTTATGCAACCACCTTTGATGCACTTACCCATTGTATGGAAGGATACATCTCTCTACATTCCAATCTCTTCAGTGACATTCAGGCGCTCCGTGGCATGGAGATGATTCTTTCCAACCTGAAGGAGGGATACAGGGCGGATGATGGTATACTTTCCACTTTTCTTTTTGCTTCGGCACTGGGTGGGATCACCATTCTTCATACCGGTACAACTTTTCTTCATGCGCTCGGTTACTATCTGACCAACGAGAAGGGTATTCATCATGGAACTGCTAATGCAATTCTGCTACCTGCTTTTCTTGAAATGCTTCGCATGAAAAAAGTAGAAAAGTATTCTCACGTGGCAGCTCTTATGGAGAAATATAACTTAAATCTTTTATACTGGATTGAAGTCATGGGTCAGAGCCATAAGCTTTCTGATGTGCTGTCTCCCGGGGAGATTGAGAAGATGGTTGATTATGCTCTGGGTAAAAAGAATACCGTCTCTACACCGTTTGCAGTAGAAAAAGAGTTTGTTATGGAGTCCCTTTTGAAAAACTAATGGAAAAGATTCCCGAATTGTTGGAGAATTACCCTGATTTCAAAGAGAAAACCCTGGAGAAAACAGGCGAAAAAGTTCGCGGCGGATCAATCTTATACCTGCAAGATCTCCTGACGTCAGTTACCAACAAACGATAACAAACAAACTGCGCCATGTCTACGGACTGGCGGCGAGCGGTGAAAAGAGTCGTATATATGCCCTTGAGGGATTGGCAGCCTCTCGTAATCCTGAAGCTGTAGCAATGTTGAAAAAGATTTGAACCCGGGAACCCCATTATTCATTACTTCCTTCTTGCTTTTTTCGGTCCTTTTATAAATATTTCCCTTATGCTTACCATTGACGAACTTTTTTCCAGTGGCTATGAAATTGTGACACGTCACCTGATCCTCGATCGAGATCTCAATCATTTCGGGAATCTATTTGGAGGAACTCTTCTCCACTGGCTTGACGAAAGCGCCTATCTTTATACCACTGAGCAGTCCGGGTATGGAAACCTGGTCACGGTGGCCGTAGACGGAGTCCACTTTAAGTCGCCCGCTCGCAGGGGTGATAACATCCTCATTTTCGGTAAGCTTCTTGAGACAGGTCGTAGCTCGATTCTGGCTGATATGCGTGCATGCGCCAGGGAGGGAGCGGAAGGGGGGCTTCGCGAGATCATTAATAGCGCGTTCAAGTTTGTCGCCATCAAGGACGAGAAACCCTTTCCGTGGTTTCAAAGTAAAGAGTATCTGGCGTTGAAAAAAAGTGAGCGATAGCAGGAAACGAACAGGATCGACTATATTGTTTTTTTCTGTTCCTCGCTTGTGATCCTCCTCCGGGGAGGAAGAGAAGGCAGGGATAGTAGAACCATAGACCAACTCGCTGCAATCAGATCAGCGCATTGATTCTTGCAATCAATTCAGCGGCATCGACCGCTTTGAACCCTGAATTGTAGCGATAACGATTTTTATGATCGCTCAATGCGTTCGGTCGCTTCTCTTCTGGATCCTGCTTTGTGATTTCAATTTGAGGTCCGCAATACTGATTGATATGTTCTAATAAATGAGAATCATTGGTGTTTCTTCCAAACCCGATCGTTAAAAGAAGTTTATTTTTAAAAAACTGAGGCAAGAGATCCATGTAGCTTTTATAGGGATCTATCCGAAAAAAATTCTCTTTATCCCATCCTGTGATAATGGAACTTGCAGGACTCTTTCTATTGTTTGCATATATATTAATAATTTCATCTTTCCGTTCCGAACGACCATAGGGAGTAGCCTGGTTCTTTTGCGTTTTTGCATTTCGTTGCCAGAAAAGGTTCCCGGTTTGATAATAGTATGTGGATGCATGTTGATCGATTTGCTCAATATTTATATTGCTCGAGGAGCAGAAATTGACACATCCATGCAGTCGTAATAGACGATGCTTATTATGGTAATTATTCAGCAATCGCTCAGGGTGAAATTCTTCGTATGGCTGGCTACCTTCTCCCAGTTGGAAACCTGTCTCCAGTTCTTTAGAAGAGAAAATCATGTTTTCGAATAGATTATCATAGTTCAATGAAATGATATCCAGAAAGAAGTCACTCCCCAGTTCCTGCCAGAATCCGGAATACCAGGAGGGCGTCTTGTTCTGCCCCTCTTTGAATCCTTCACATGCATTTATGATTCGTTCCTTTATTACATGAATGCAGTCATTGGCACGGGGTTTCAGTATGGAGTCAGATGGCAAAGAGCTTTCTGCCATCCCATCCATGATTCGGATGAGATGAAAAATTTCTTCAAAGTTCAACTTTCTGGAATACCCTGAACTGAATGCGTCACAGATCAGTCCAGCCAGATCTATTTGCTTTATAAAAGCCCTGGTGAGATCTTCCGTTGATGGGAAGCCTGCTTCCAGAGAGGAGCCTGCTCCCAGGAAAACAGTAATTCGTTTTTTCTCCGCCATAAATTACCGGTACGCTTTTCTATCTGCGAGGGCAAGCAATTCCATATTTCTATGCTATCCGCCTGAAGTTCCTCAGTTCTTTATCAGAAACTTTTTCATACGATCGGACTCGAAATAGGTTGCCAGGCGTGCCTCCTGTATTGTATAGACAGTTTTTGCAAAAGTTTCTGCGCAGCAATCCGACACACTCCCCGCTTCCATCCCTGTAGAAAAGGAGCATACAGTGGTTTTGTTGCCCGGGCAATATAAGAGTGCATATCGTAAGGATCCACTTGACCTGGTGCAACGGAATCCTGGCGGATATTGGGAACAGCTATTTGTGTTATTGATCATGTACATCATCGGAAGAGGTCTCCCGGCTGCACGAAAAACTGAAAAAAATTTTCACCCATGCATCTTCCTGGAGGGGTGGCCGGGGGGAGCTCCAGGTTCTTGAAGCTCTTGTCGACCGGCTCAGGTCGCATCCCGAAGAATATCGGGAGTATAAACATTCTTATATATCGCACTCTGGAATGAGTGGAATCGTCGATTCAATGGCGAGCTGGTGCGTAAGAAAAAGGAGTCTGTCCGCACGTCCCACGAGATGATCGCGAAGGAAGCGGATCTGAACACACGTTGTAAAAGAGATGCGGGTGGGGGGTAAATGTAACCGGGGTCAAAACCATTTTAGCCAGACAATGGAAATCACGGAGGGGGAATGATGGAAGTGATTGCGGTGTCTGATTTATGTTCCGTATGTGATAATTTCGAGATCTGGATGTCATAAATGATTGCCGTCAACAGTAGGATCCGGTTAGTGGTTTCCATCTATGCTCTCGAACTTTTTACCACGAACCGAACCCTACTTTGCCCGTCTTGCTGAAATGGCTGGCAAGGTGCAAAAGGGAGGTACACTCTTCCAGGAGATGTTCGTCGATTTCAAGAATCGTGAGAGCTACACCGATCGCATCAAAGAGATAGAAGTCGAATGTGACCGTATTGCAGATCACCTTCTTGATCGCCTGAATTCGACCTTCATTACCCCCATCGACCGCGAAGACATTCATTTGCTCGTGACGGAACTGGACGATGTAATCGACTTCCTCAACGGGCTTGCACGAAAGATGGAAATCTATGGAGTGAAAAAGCCCAGACCTGAAGCGGTGCAACTCTCTGGTATCCTGGCCAGGTGTACAGCCGAGCTCGCGGGTGCCTTTGCCCTGCTGGAGAAAAAGCAGGACATTGCCGGTCATGGGCGTGCTATCGACCGGCTTGAGAAAGAGGCCGATCAAGTCTATCAAGATGCTGTGCGACATCTGTTTCAAAAGGAAAAGGACCCCATTGAAGTCGTACGGTGGAATTCTATCTTTGAAGCGTTGGAAGAGGCCGTGGATCGTTGCAAGGATCTGGGCGAGACACTGACTTCGGTTGTGGTGAAGAACAAATGAGCGGTGAGCTTTTTTTTCTGATCACCTTCATCGTTGTTGCTCTGATATTCGATTATATCAATGGATTTCATGACGCCGCTAATTCCATTGCCACAGTAGTGTCTACCCGCGTGCTTTCCCCCGGAGTCGCCGTCGTATGGGCGGCTTTTTTTAACTTTATCGCTTTTGCTTTTTTTGGTACCCATGTGGCAAAGACCATCGGTGCCAATCTGGTTGACATCAATCTTATTTCGGAGCAGTTCGAACACGCAAGACTCTGGGTTCTCATGGCGGGAGTGGGAGGTGCTATTGTCTGGAACCTCATTACCTGGTATTATGGTCTGCCTTCCAGCTCTTCCCATGCACTCATTGGGGGCTATGCAGGGGCAGCTCTCACCGCAGCGGGTGGTTATAAAGATGGTCTTTTAATAGCGGGAGGGTGGATCAAAACGATATCGTTTATTATTATATCACCTTTAGCCGGTTTCCTTCTCGGTTTTCTGGTTATGGTTACCATCTACTGGATCTTTCAGAAAACGAAACCCGATAAGGTCGATCGTCAATTTCGCCGGGCTCAACTTTTTTCCGCCGCACTCTTTTCTCTGGGCCATGGGGGGAACGACGCCCAGAAAACTATGGGTATCATTGCCGCTGCCCTGGTAGCTACGAACTACAATCCGGGCGCCACACAAGATATTCCCCTCTGGGTCGTACTGGTCTGCCATGCTGCAATTGGTCTTGGAACTCTCTCTGGAGGATGGCGTATTGTCTACACAATGGGTTCTCGTCTGACGAAGTTGCGTCCAGTGGGGGGCTTTGCTGCTGAAACAGCGGGAGCTATGACCATGTTTCTTGCCACTTTTGCAGGGATTCCTGTCAGCACAACTCATACTATCAACGGTTCTATTATCGGCGTAGGCGCTACACGCAGGTTATCCGCTGTCCGATGGGGCGTTGCTCGCAACGTGGTCTGGGCATGGATTTTGACCATCCCGGTGTCAGCTGCTATAAGCGGGCTGATTTTCTTGATCGTACGTGAAACTCATAATGCCCTCGTTTGAAAGATCTCCTGACATCAACTCCTCCTCAGGGCAGATTTGCCCACCCCCGTGGGTGGTCCTCCGGGGGTGGGAGAGACCCGGAATACTCGTCGAAGCGCTTCCTGTCTGGCCGCGCCACCTATAACACACAACTTCTGGAAGTCAACCCATAAGTCACACCTTGCTGCTACAATGAAAATGGGGAGTTTTATTTGCGCGCAAATCTACAGTATGAAAAGCGTGACAGAACCGGCCATAAACGTTTTATATCAATTCGGTTAGTTATACAAAACTAACAATTACATGCAGGGATATTTTTACAATTC
>JBNLFC010000212.1:0-6688 GCA_050305335.1 Leptospirales bacterium | reverse complement strand
TCCACCGTGCAGCAACTTTCGTTGCCAGCGGGGGAGCAGGTAGCTCCTTTTTTCTTTTTCGCGGCAGGTAAGGTGGTGTTTCTGGCCATCTGGATTTTTCCCCGGGAGGCAATCTTCCCTGTTTTCTGAAAAATCGGAAAAATCGGAAAATGTGTCAAGTAGATTTTTTTCGTGCTTTCAGGCGCTGGAAAAGCGCTTTAATGATCAGGATGGCTACAATGCCCAGAATGACAAAGATGATGCCATGCTCCACCTGCTTGATTCTGGAAATGACGTAGTCCACCTCTGATCCGAAATAATAGACCGAATATACGATAGCCGGAACACTTATGAGTGCGGCAGCCCCATCGTAGCCAAGAAAAACGCGATAGGGTAGATGGAGCATTCCCGCTGAGAAGAACATGAGAGATCTGGCTCCGGGCATGAAACGGGCGGCCAGAATCATTTTGTTTCCATGACGATGGAAATATTGCTGCACTCTGTCCAATCGTTCTGCATGTAGCAGTTTTGCAAAGAAGGATCGGGCTATGATTTTTCGTCCATACCTGGCCCCGCTTACATACATAATTGTGTCACCCAGCAGCACTCCGATCATGGAAACCACGATCGTCACATAGACATTGGTTTGTCCGTAGTAGGAAAGAAGCCCACCCACAAAAAGGGTGACATCTTCGGGTATGGGAAGGCCCAGCCCGCAGGCGAGGAGTACGGCAAATATAAGCAGATACGCTGTGGGACCTGAAATATCCTGTAGAAGAGGGATGAGTTGATTGAAGTCAAACATCGAAAGATACGTGAAGTCAGACCCTGTTCAGGAGTCACCCCTTTTCATGCGTTCTCTGGATACTCGACCATCCACGCCAGAAGGTTTCCATACTCCTTCGTCGTTATGAATAAAACAAACTGGGTTCGGGCTCACTCTGGTTGCAGTATGGGTTCAATGCAATTTTCAACAATCTTTTTTTGCCGGCAGGGATGGTATGGAATTGGAGGTGCAAAAGTGGCTGTTGATCGACTCGTTTGCAATAGTCTAATAATTGCATGGCCATGAACGATCTTAACGAAAAAATCATAGCGCGTGGAAGGGAGATTTTCACTGAAATTGCCGGAGAAAAGCCGTCGCTCTTCGATAAAAGTGCCTGGATGGGAAAAGTGATGGAGTGGGCTATGCATGATCCCCACTTCAAAGAGACTCTTTTTCGATTTGTGGATGTTTTTCCATCCCTCTCATCCCGAAAGGCCCTTTCGGAGCATGTACATGAATATTTTGGCGCCTGCTCAGGCGCTCATTCACTACTGTCAACGGGCGCAAAGATTGCCGGGCTGTTTGGCAGCGTTGGCGATCTGGTAATAGAAAAAACCCTGTCCGCCAACATACGTCAGATGGGCAGGCAGTTTATCATTGGAGAAAATACAACCGAAGCTGTGGCTACAGTGAAGCGGCTTCGTGGAGAGGGCTTTGGAGCCGTGGTGGATGTTCTGGGTGAGGCTACGCTTTCTGAGTCGGAAGCCGAGGCGTATGTCAGCGCTTATCTGAAGCTGATGGACGCTCTGCATGGGGAGTTGAAAGCGGCCAATCCTTTATCCATGGGACGTGAGGGTCTGAGTGAAGGGGAGATTCTCGATTGGGGCAGTGCTCCAAAGATCCAGGTTGCGGTGAAACCCACCGCGCTCTACTGCCTGGCCAATCCCCGGGATTTTGAGGGCTCTGTTTCTGCAATCTTTGAGCGAATGAGCCGACTTCTCGAGAAGGCCATGGAAGTTGGGGCGTTTCTTTGCATTGATATGGAGTCCTATCAATACAAAGAGATAACGCTGGAAGTTTACCGTCGTCTTCGACTGAAGTATCCTGACTATCCATATTTTGGCATTGTGCTTCAGGCATATCTCAAAGAGACGGACCGGGATTTGACAGATCTTGTTGCATGGGCTGGCAAGCACAATGTTCCAATCGCCATTCGCCTTGTAAAGGGAGCATACTGGGACTATGAAATTGTCAGTGCCGGCCAATCGGGCCTGGAGGCCCCTGTGTGGAAGAACAAGTCGGAAACCGACGCCGCTTACGAACGTCAGGCGAATTTAATTCTCCGGAACCATAAAATATGTTACTTCGCATGTGCTTCTCACAATGTTCGTACAATCGCGGCAGTTATGGAGATGGCCAATGACCTGAAGGTGCCTGAAACTCGTTACGAATTCCAGCTTCTTTACGGCATGGCAGAGCCCATTCGGCGGGCTATTCTTCACATTGCACACAGAGTACGTCTCTACTCACCTTATGGAGAATTGATTCCTGGAATGGGGTATCTGGTTCGTCGTTTGATCGAAAATACCTCCAATGAGTCTTTTCTACGCTGGAGTTTCGCGGAAGGCGTTGATCTGGATCGTCTGCTGGAAAACCCTGCACAGAAGGCGAATGACATTTCCGTAGAGGGTAGCGGGAGCAGGGTCAAAGAAGATAAAGAAAATCAGCATCGAGCAGATGGGTCCGGCGATCCTCCCCAGTTTAGCAATGAGCCAGCCGTGGATTTTACGCAAAAGGAGCAGAGGGAGGATTTCCTGAACGCCATAGCAGCAGTGCGAACGCAGTATGGGAAGAAGCTACCGCTATTCATCAATGGCGAGGAACGCTTTACCGATACAGTTCTTGCCAGCACAGATCCGGCCTGCCCTTCTGCAGTTCTGGGTCTGGTGTCGCAGGCATCCCGGGAAGATGTGGACCATGGGATTCTTGCTGCAAGGAATGCTTTTGTCTCCTGGCGCGATACCCCCGCAGATGTACGTGCCAGCTATCTTATAAAAGCTGCCAGTGAGGCGAGAAAGAGAATCTTTGAGCTGGCAGCATACCAGATTCTCGAAATTGGAAAACAGTGGGATCAGGCATACGGGGATGTGACAGAGGCCATAGACTTTCTGGAATATTATGCCAGAGAGATGATCCGTTCTGGAACTCCGACGCCCATTGGTCATGTGCCCGGTGAAGAGAATCAAATATTCTATGAAGGACGTGGAGTGGCTGCAGTGATTGCTCCCTGGAACTTTCCCCTTGCCATCAGCGTAGGAATGGCCTCGGCAGCCATAGTGACCGGCAACACCGTTGTATTTAAGCCCTCTTCGCTCACACCGTTGATTGGATACCAACTGGTGGAACTCTTTCGTGCTGCGGGATTGCCACCCGGTGTGTTCAACTATATTGCGGGTCGCGGCTCGGTTGTGGGCGATTTTCTTGTGGATCATCCCGATGTTAGCCTCATCGCCTTCACCGGTTCTGTGGAAACCGGACTTCACATCATCGAGAGAGCAGCAAAACTTCAGGTCGGGCAATCTAACGTTAAGCGAGTCATCTGCGAAATGGGTGGGAAAAATGCCATCATCATTGATGAGGACGCGGACCTGGATGAAGCAGTGCCTCATGTAGCTCGATCAGCCTTTGGATTTCAGGGACAGAAGTGCTCTGCCTGTTCCCGTGTAATCGTGCTCCAGGGGGTTTATGAAAAATTCGTACAACGGCTCATTGCATTCGTTTCTGCTCTGCCCATTGGACCTGCAGAAGAGCCGGGTAACTTTATGGGTCCTGTTGCGGATGAGGAGGCGAAAAAGAAGATCCTGGAATACATAAAAATCGCTCGTGAGGAGGGGACCATTCTATACCAGAGCGATGTTTCCGAACGCGAGGGGTACTACGTTCCTCTGACCATTGTTGGCGACATTCATCCTGAGCATCGCCTCGGCCAGGAGGAAATTTTTGGGCCCGTGCTTTCTGTAATGCGTGTCGCCGATATAGATCAAGCTTTTCAATGGGCTAACGCAACTAAGTATGCGCTCACAGGTGGTCTATTCAGCCGCAGTCCTGAGCATCTCAGGCGTGCAGCCCGCGAGTTTCGGGTTGGGAACTTATACCTGAATCGGGGGATCACAGGATCCATGGTGGAGCGACAGCCCTTTGGAGGCTTCAAAATGTCCGGGGCGGGTACAAAAGCAGGAGGCAGCGACTATCTTTTGCACTTTATGGATCCCCGTGTTGTGACCGAGAATACCATGCGACGTGGATTTGTTTCCACTGAGGGCGAGTAGAGCATGCGGGGGGAATTCCATTGTGAGAATGACTGTAATAACTTTTTTCACTTTCATGCTTTTTTGGGTTTCTGTTTTATATCAGTTCCCCTCCACCTGGAACTGACCGACGATTCCATTCAACGCCCGGGCAAGGTTTTCCAGACTGGTAGCCAGGTTGGAAGTCTGTCCGGAACGATTGGAGACATCTTTCGAAGCCTGGGATATTCCAGCAATAGTTGCGGCCACATCGGTGGAAGAGCGGGAGGTCTGGCTAACGTTCTGGGCAATCTCTCTGGATGTGATAGATTGCTCTTCTACGGCCGATGCGATGGCAGAGATGGCTTCGCTGATCTCTCGCATAATTCCTGAAATGGTCGAAAGAGTGTGTACCGCGTTATCAGCACTACCCTGAATTCTTTCCACTTTACTTCGGATATCATCCAGAGCTTCGGAGGATTGCCTTGCCAGCTCTTTCACTTCAGACGCAACCACGGCAAATCCCTTTCCCGCATCGCCTGCGCCAGCTGCTTCAATAGAAGCATTCAGCGCCAGAAGGTTGATCTGCTCAGAAATTCCGGCGATGGTTTCAATGACATGTCCGATGGAACCTGCATTGTCAGTGAGCTCCCCTATCACCTTCTCTCCCTCATCGGCCGCCCGGTCCGCCTGTTTAGCGATCTCATCAGCATGGGATGCCTGGCGAGCAACTTCCTCGATGGATTGGGACATCTCCTCAACCGCGCTGGAGATACTCTGAAAACTCTGGTTCATCTGCTCGGCGGAAGACGCAATGTTCTGGGATTGGTTGGACATCTCTTCTGCTGTTGCAGCAAGGCTGGTACTGGACTCGCTCAGATTTCCGGAAGAGCTCAGTACATCACGACCGTTGTGACCGATCTCTACAACAATATCGTGGATTTTCAGGATAAAGGAATTGAACCAGGTGGCAAGCTCTCCCATTTCATCTTTAGCCGTGTCATCCAGACGTCTGCGCAGATCTCCTTCCCCCTCGGCGATATCGCGTATTCGATGGACCATCTGCTGGATGGGACGTACCAGTGTTTTGGAAAAATAGATCCCTGTAGCAGCGACAAGCGCAAGAAGAGCAACGGATATGCCCAGAAACCAGTTTCGCAGGGAATAAACCGGGGCAAAGGCTTCGCTTTCGTCTATCTCACTGATGAGTCCCCAGCGAAATCCTCCTATCTGCAATGGCCGGTAGGCAGAAAGTACGGGAATATCTCTGTAGTCGTGAATGATCCATTCACCAGTCTTTCCCGCCAGTGCTTCTTTCGCCGAATCGGTTTGAATTTGCTGCAATCCTATGGAACTGTTGAAGCTACGAATCAGCTTAATGGACTTTTCATCCATGCCCGTTTTTTTGATTGCCTGGAAATATCCGTCTGGATCTTCCAGAAGAAACCTGGAATTGTTTCGCATATAGCCGTCGGAACCAACCATATACATCTCCCCCGACTCGCCAAGCCCGACGGTAGACCACTTCCCGCCAGCGGTCATGATCTCGTTGATTTTTCCCACGGGAAGCTGGAAAATCAAAATTCCAATCAGGGACCCTCCATCGTAAATAGGACTGGAAATAAAGGCAGCGGGTTGTCCGTAAGAAGCTTTGTACGGGGCAAAATCAACCAAATGGACCTCATCGGCCGACTTACTCTGGACGCCTTCGCGGAAAGCTCTGGCAAGACCACTCTCCCGATAAGGCCCCTCTTTTAGTGATGTGGAAAAATCGGCTTCTTTAAAGACTGTGTACACCACATTCCCGCTTGCTGGATCTACGAGAAAGATATCATAAAAACCGAACTCCTGTAGATAGCGATTGAAAAGAGGATGAAAACGTCTGTGGACTGAAGCATAGGTTGATCCATCTCCCGGATCATTCAGTTTATTTTTTTCACCCAGCTGGTTCGGGTTTGCTGCAATGAAGGTATCCTGAAGAAGACGGGCATTTTCAGACACAGGCCAGAGATCTCCAACGATATCGTTTTTCTCCTGGTTGGCGTTGAGTCGTTTCAGATACTCGTTTTCATAGTAGGCTCTCAGTCTTCCTTTATAAGTCGTTGTGTTTTTTGCTTCGCGAGAATAAGAACGATAGGCTTCGGAAAAATCTCCCATGGCCTGAATGACCATCCTGTCTTCCGAAAAGGTTCGAATCTGACTCTCAATCTGGGAGAAATAATTGCTGATCTCGATGGCCTTCATCTCTCGCACTGCTACAAGTTTATTAAAACTCTCTTCTTCCAGCGCAGAGCGGGATAGGCTGTATGAGACAATGCCGGTCAAAACGATGGCCAGAAATCCGATCATGAGGAAGAGGAACGTCAGTCTGATACGAATAGATCTGTCTTTCCAGAAATTCATTGTCGCTACCACCTTGAATCAAAAAAATGAAGTGAATCCCCAGGGTTGCGAAATGGCCCCTTGCAGCCCGTTAGATTTAAAAAAAACATTGTCTGGTTTTTGACGTTTGCTTCTGGACATTTATTACGCAATGTGCCATGGAACGTAACTTGTCGCCCGGCCTATAATGCAGTGGCAGGAATCTACGAAATATATATCCAGGCCTTTTCATAAACTTCTGAACAGGATTTTTGTTGAGTTGCAATAGTTCTTT
>JBNLFC010000211.1:0-6708 GCA_050305335.1 Leptospirales bacterium | reverse complement strand
GGCCGCTGTTTTTCCTGTGCGCTACTGATTGCGCTTTTCTGTGGGTTTTCCGCTTCCATGAGTCGCATTTTATATCCTTCCTGTTTTCCGGGTCGGTTCTGACATGGGAGTCCTCTGACTGAAAAAGAATGGGTCTCCGGTTTTTTGTTATTTTCTCAGGCCGGAATTCTGGCGTCAATGTTTTTCTGCAAATGTTTCTGTGAACTTTTGCAAATACTGTGAAGCGGTCGCAGGAGTTTTACGATAATGCGATTCTCGAAACAGAGACCTTGCAAGGATATAAATATAGTTATTTAATATAACGCATAATGTACATATATTGAGTCGAGAGATGGGCCCGTTTCGTGTCAGTATGAGCGGTCATGGATATTAGCCCTGTATTCGCCATGACACCAGTTTTGTGATGCAGGGACGCCAGAGGCAATGGATTATACAGGGCGAGTGTGTGGCAGGGGTCGCCACGGAGTTCACAAAGAGAACGGAGGGGCCATGTCTCTCCACACTGCCTGAGAAGGCAGGGTGGAGATATTCTAGACCCTGTGCAGAATTTTCAGCAAACAACTTTCATACAGTATTTGCTCTTCGGATACCTGCCCGCTATCACTGACGAACCTGGAATCCAGGAGCATTAAAAATTAAATTCATCATACTGGTATCGTTTAAATTGCGCTCTCCCGTTGAAGTATAAGAACCCTGGGTAACCACATCGGGACGATCTCCAGCAGATGTCTAGGGGGAGAATATTTCGTTACCATCTGTGCTATCATAGAAGAGCATGTTTTCGCGATACACGTCCACTGTAATTCCGTTCTCTTTTTTCGCTTCTTCTGTGACCGGTAATACCACCACATACGCCTGATTGTCAGCAAAGCGTGAGATATCGGAAGGCAGGTTGAAGCGTAGCTCATCAGGATATATTGGTACCATCTGTATGTATTGTTGAGCAAAACGGGGGGAAAGACCTGACGGAGCTGACTTACCATTGGCAATCGAGATGTCAACTTGCGTAAAGGTGCAACCAGGAGTGAGTTTGAGTTTTGTGGTATCGACCAATCCTCCGTTGGTTGCCAGCTCCGCTGAACAAGACTCACCCAGGATTGCATTCCTTACGAATCCTCGGTCCGGTGTAAAATTTATACTATCGGGAGAACTATTGGAGTACTGTGCTGACCAGTATCGCCTGTTGGGGTCGGTGATACTGGCCGCAGGAAAGAATGCATTTACGCTCTGCAATACTATACCAATGCGGTCATAGGTTGTTCCCATTTCCGAAAGATCCGCCCCCATGCTACTCATCGTTCCATCATAGATGGGAGCTATGAATGCACTGTTGCAATTATTTCCGCTGGCATATTCTCTGGATGCAACGCTGGTACCATTTTCAAATGTTTCTGTTCCTGCAGCCGGCCCACCCTCGGACTCGGGAAGATACCCTACCACGTCGCACACATGGAGTGATAGAGCGGAAGGGGTTAACAATACATCAGCATAATTATCCCCGAGGCCATCACCTTGAGGAATTGTCACAGTGCTTGCAAGTGTATGGTAGGAGCCTGCATAGGAAGCGCTGGATGCAGCGGCAGGAAAAGAAAAGTTCAGGCCGCTACTATTCAATAGCAACCAGAGCATTACCAGCTCCATTGTGCCATCCTTTTTATCCTTTTTACACGAAAAGGTCATTGCACTCAGAAGGAGTGCTACCATAAATGCGACCATCATCCGTTTTGCTTTCTTTTTCATATTCTTTATCTATCCCATTATTCTGTATTCGCCTGACAGAAATGATTTCAGACGCTTGCCCCCTGGACTGGCCAGGCATTCGCCTTTTGCATCCGGTCGAAGTAACGATACCCTACCACAAAAGACAGCCTTCGACGTCCCAGTTTATAAACTGGTAAGCCCCTGGAAAAAAATAATGACAGATATTGGCTGGAGTCTTCGCATTGATTCTTCTCTAATACTATTGATCCAGTATGATTTCGGAAAAAATTGCAGAATTAATTCTGACCCAATCGGCTGCAGGAATAGCCTTCCTCATTGGGCTGAAACAGATCTGGAGCGACGCGAATAAAGCTATCTACATGATCGTTTTCTGGATGCTTCTCTCTTTGAAGTTTTCCCTTGGTGGCCTGCTACTCGCGGATTACGGGCTATATATAGTAGATTTGCTACCTGTATTGGGAACAATCGCACCGTTGATTGGCCCTGTTCTCTACCTTCATGTACGCAACAGAGCAAACCGTCATGTACCCGGGTCAACCACCTTACCTCACTTCATCCCTGCCATTTTGTCCATTGCGCTCTTTTTTCCGCTCCATTTCTTTGATGCGAAAAAAAAACTGCAAATCTTCACGGCTATATATCATTTAGATATTCACCTTATCCAGGGTAGGAGCCTGGAAGGTCCTCTATCAGAGCCTGAATTAATTTATGCATCTATTTTATCATTTTTTTTTATAGCATCGAATCTGGTTTTAATTTTTTATCTGATTCTATTGATGAAAAATCGATATTTCATGGAAAATGGTTCCCCTCGACTGGTATTTGATTTCCTTTCGATCCTGGGTATCATTGCTGGCATTATTTTTATAATTGAAAAATTCTCGTTTCAGAGCAGCTTTCGCTTCATACCTCTTGCCATTGCATTTATCATTCTTTCCCTTGCATTTCTCCTGGAGGAAAAGTATACGGAATTGAAATTGTTTTTTCAGAACCCCGGGGAAAAAAAGAGTCTGCGCAGTCTTTTGGGGACAATCGATCGTGATCGCTTGCATGATAGAATTGCTTTTCTTATGCAAAATGAGAAAATTTACCTGCTGGAGGATTTAACGCTGCCTGGTCTGGCCTCTCATCTTGGCATTTCCCCTCACCAGCTTTCAGAGTTCCTCAACAAAAATTTAAATATCGGATTTAAAAAATATATCAATCAATATCGAATACGCGAAGCTTGCGAAATCATGAAAAAGGACAGAGAGCGAAATCTCCTCCAGGTCGCATTCGATTGTGGATTTAATTCAAGGACCTCTTTCAACCGTACGTTTTTCCAGGAAATGAAAAAAACTCCTGATGAATATCGAAAGACTTTGATGATCCAATGAAAAATCTTCTTAAATTCGTGAATGGCTTCGCAGAGGTGCTCATTGTCATCTTAGATTAGCTTCAAGATTGCATCTCTCTCCGGTTTGCAAATTCCTCTGTCTGTGATGAGTCCTGTGATGAGTGATGCGGGTGTGATGTCAAAGGCGGGATTGTAAGCGTGACTTCCTTCGGGGTAGATGAAGAGCTCCCCCATTTTGCCATCGCTACTTCTTCCGGTTACGGTCAGAACTTCGTTTTCTGCTCTATCCTCAATGGGAATGGAGGCGCCGTCTTTCATTTCCAGATCGAAAGTGGATAAAGGAAGGATTACATAAAATGGAACATTATGCGCCTTCGCAGCAAGGGCCTTAAGGTAGGTTCCGATTTTATTGGCAGTGTCGCCGTTGGCTGTGACTCGATCTGCTCCCACAAAGACGATGTCCACTTCGCCTTTCATCATCAAAAGACCGCCTGCGTTGTCCACAACCACCGTATGATGGATACCCGCTTCTTTCAGTTCCCAGGCTGTAAGCCCCCCCTGGTTGCGGGGACGGGTTTCGTCTACCCATACATGGATGTCCAGGCCGCGCCGCTTTGCTTCGTATATGGGCGCCAGTGCGGAGCCTGAATCCGTAATGCCCAGCCAGCCCGCATTGCAGTGGGTGAGAATATTCACTCTACCTTTTTTGTATTTAGCAATCTGTTCAATTAAATCGCATCCCAGTCTTCCCATTACGGCAGTGCGCTGCACATCTTCGTCGCTGATCTTCAACGCTTCTCCGTAAAACGAATGCAGATCAGGAGAGTTTGTTCTGTAAAACTGCACCATTCGATCAACGGCCCACATGAGATTCACAGCAGTGGGTCTGGAAGAGCGTATCCGGGCTGTCTTTTCCAGAAAAAGTGCCTCACTACCCTGGGCCTCGGCCAGAGCCATGGCCACACCCAGCGCTGCAACGGATCCAATGGTCCCCGCACCCCGGATGGTCATGTCTTGAATAGCTTCCACGACTTCAACGCTTGTGGTAAGATCGCGTATCTGGTATTTATGAGGCAGATAACGCTGATCAATGACCTGTATGGTGCCGTCTGGTTTTAGATCGAATGATTTATAGCGCATGTGTCACTCTCTCCAATAGCGGCTCCAGGGGCACGAGAAAAAATATTGTCATTTCCCATCTCATGGAATGGTGTGGCCTCATGGCAAACTGGATGGATCGATTGAAAGAGCTGGGGCTTGCCCTCCCCCCCACGCCAGCTCCTCTGGCAACGTACGTTCCGGCACGGCGAACCGGTGATCTTGTCATGGTCAGTGGCCAGCTTCCTTTGCTGGATGGAAAACTTCTGATGTCAGGTCTTTTAAAGAGTGATGATCAGGTTCCAGAAGCCCAAAAAGCCATGGCCCAATGTCTCCTCAATGGAATCGCTGCGGCAGGAGTAACGGTTGATCCGAAACAAATTCATGGAATTGTACGCCTGGGAGCTTTTGTGGCCTCTGAACCCTCCTTTATCTCACAGCATCTTGTGGCCAATGGGGCATCGGATCTGGCTGTTCAACTCTTTGGAGAAGATGGCAAACATAGCCGGGCTGCTGTGGGAGTTGCAAGCCTGCCACTCAATGCAACGGTAGAGCTGGAAATAGTTTTTCAGCTTTAATCACGGAACCAATTGAGTTCTCGCGTGCTGGTCTGGCATATTTGAAGATACCCGACCTCTAATTGTTTACAGTCCGATGCATCCATTGAACAAAGATGGGAATGGCACTTCTCCCTGCTGTATATCAATACCCTTCTGGCAAATAGTTTTCTTACATTAATAACGTCAGTTAACTTCTAAATTTCGATGATTGAAAGAATACGGTTGTGGAAAGCAATTCAAGTTTTTTTCCCGGACGCAATAGACACCAAAATGAGATACTTATGGCCTGGCAAGACTCCCGGTGATATACGAAAATCTCCAGCTATCTTTTAAAGAAAAAAGAGTGACACCTATACATGTGTATGGTAAATTGTCCATCATCCAATGGACAGATATAAGCGGAGGTTGTGATGCCCCATTCCACAGGAAGATTTCGTCTCGTCTCAAATTACGCAGCTTCGGGTGATCAGCCTCAAGCCATTGAACAACTGGCAACGGCATACAGCCAGGATATTCACAAGCTCTGTCTTATGGGGGTGACCGGTTCCGGAAAAACTTTCACAATGGCTTCCCTGGTGGAGAGGCTGCAGATACCAACACTTGTTCTCACGCACAATAAAACTCTGGCTGCACAACTCTACCGGGAATTTCGGGAATTTTTTCCTGAAAATGCCGTGGAATACTTTGTCTCCTACTATGATTATTACCAGCCTGAAGCTTATGTTCCCGGTAGTGATACTTATATCGAGAAAGACTCCTCTATCAATGATGAAATCGATCGACTTCGTCTCAGAGCTACCTCGTCACTGCTGGAGCGAAAAGATGTTCTCATTGTTGCTTCGGTCTCCAGCATCTATGGCCTGGGCTCTCCTGAAGATTATCAACACTCGGTGGTCATGCTCGACACGGGCCTGACAATAGAACGAGATGAAGTTATGCGGCGACTACTCTATATTCAATACGCCCGCAACGACCTTGACTTCTCCCGGGGAAACTTCCGGGTGAGGGGTGACACAGTGGAAATTTTTCCTGCTTACAGACAGGAAGCTGTTCGCATTCAGTGGTTCGGTGACGAGATTGAAAGCATCTCACTCATGGAACCGCTCACGGGCAGAGTTCTGGAAAAACTGGATCGTATCATCATCTATCCGGCCAAACACTTCATTACATCTTCACCGAAAGTCAAAGAGGCCGTGAGTGCAATTCTGGAGGAGATGCAAGCACGGGTTGAATTCTTTAAAAAGAATGATAAACCACTGGAAGCAGAACGTCTTGAGATGCGTACACGATATGATATGGAAATGCTAGAACAGATGGGTTACTGCAACGGTATAGAAAATTACTCACGCCACCTGACCGGGCGAAAACCGGGAGAGGCCCCGGCCTGCCTGTTCAACTACTTTCCTGACGATTTTTTGCTGATTGTAGATGAAAGTCACGTAACGCTGCCCCAGGTTCGAGGAATGTACGAAGGCGACCGATCACGTAAACAAACCCTTGTGGACTACGGTTTTCGTCTTCCATCGGCTCTGGATAACCGTCCCCTCCACTTCGGAGAATTCGAAGAAATCAACAAAAACGTTTTATATGTTTCAGCTACACCCGCTGAGTATGAGCTTCAACAATCGGGTACAGTGGTAGAGCAAATCATTCGACCTACCGGGCTGCTGGATCCCGAGGTGGAGGTAAGACCCACAAGCGGTCAGATGGAGGATCTTTTGCGCGAACTGTTTTTGCGTAAAGAAAAAGATGAACGCGCACTGGTAACCACCCTTACGAAAAAAATGTCAGAGGATTTGAGCGACTATCTTGCAGAAATGGGAATTAACGTATCCTACCTGCACTCGGAGGTAGAAACTATTGAGCGAGTGGAGATCATCCGGGACCTTCGGCTGGGCGAATTTGATGTGTTAGTTGGCATTAACTTGTTGCGTGAAGGTCTTGATATGCCTGAAGTTTCATTGGTCGCAGTTCTCGATGCGGATCGTGAGG
>JBNLFC010000210.1:0-6724 GCA_050305335.1 Leptospirales bacterium | reverse complement strand
TTCAAATGAGAGTTCCAGAAGAGTTGCGCTATTCTGCTCCCTTCGTTTTGCCGAGAGCCGAATGTCCATGGTGCCGTCGGCAGCCTGCACACTTTCCGTTCCCGAATACTCCATGTTCTGGAATCGGGGAGAGTTTTCTGTTCCTTCAAAAAGATTCACGGCGCCAGCTGGAACATTGATTGCCATACAAAGAACAATAGCAGTGGCACTGGATAGGATTCTGGTATTGATTCTGAAAGCCATAAGCAAGGTCTGGCCCTTTTCAAAAAACGTTGAAGCAGGGCTCTCTTTAGTATATCGTCTTTATTGCCGGTGAAAGGAGAGTATAAATTCTATCCGAACAGCCGGTGGCAATGCATTGAAGTATCGGAATCTGGCGAGATAGAGAGGGGGGAAGAGATTTTCTTGCGGGGGCGGGATGGATTTTTCACTATACTTCACGCAATCGCTCTGATCCGCATCGTCAGAGTCTTCGAGTGTCTCAAACAGCTTTTCCCAGGATTGAAAGAGAGCCGTGGCGCGCTCCTTTTCCAGGGATTGGACTGCTTTTCTTAGTTTGCGTGATTCATCCAGCTCCCCGGCAATGATGAAATCTCTGCCCTGTACAAATTTACCATGCTTTCTGGAAGGTTTGCGCTTGATGATTAAGGGAGAGTTTTCAAGGCGGCTTTCCATCCAGGAGTCCAGGCTGGCTTCAAAGTTGTCTTGAGTTTTCTGGAAAAGAACAAATGCAGTGTGGTTCTTCTCGCGAGCCCCGGTCAACAGCCGATTACGTTCCGTTTCATCGGGGAGAGCGCAATAACTGGACACCAGCGCGGCTCTACGAATGCTTTGTGCGGATTTCGTCGCATTTTCCAGCCTTCTGGATTGATCCAGGATCATGTTTTTATCAAGGATTGGTGCAGAGAAAAGTTTTTTCATCATCTGCTCACTCGCCTCTGCGTCTCTGGAAAAAGGAAGTGGGAGCAGGTAGAACTCCAGGGAGAGAGGGGAGGGTTCGGTTTTTTCCCGGGAAAAGAGGGAACCGGCAGGGGTCAGACCAACGATAAACAGAATGATAGGAATTAGGAATGGTTTTCTGGGATAATGCCTGCTATCTGTATGGAGCGTTCGTTTCCGCATTGGAATCCAGAGTGGAAAAAGCCCCGGGGGAAGGCAACCAATCTCCATCCGATGCTCTGTTTCAGGTTCCCGGCATGTTTCATCCTGAAAAAAAAGCATCTGGCTCTGCGGCGATTTTTAGAGCTTTTCATCAAATTTTAAGAAACAGTCCGGAGAGGTACTTCTTGGTTGAAAACGCGGCCATTTCTTGAAGAAAATTGTTTCTGTCATGGGCAGGGAAAAAGAGATTAGTCTTATGAATAGATTTGGTAACAGGCTGGCACTTCCGGTGTTTTTATTGGTTCTCTCGTTTATGGCATCTTGTGCCACGGGATCAGGGGGGAAATCGAAATCCACGGGCGAGAGCGGGGATAGCAGCAACTCCGGCAGTTCGGACAGTGCAGGGGTAGCCGGATCGACGGATGTTGTAGCCACGGAATCTTTAGGTGATGGCACCTCCGGGGCCTCGACACCGAATGATGGGGTTTACGGAAACATTCCCCTGGACGCCAACGGCCAGCCCCTGCCCCTCACTCTCAAAGGGGTAGTTCACCTGGTGCTGGACAACAACAATGTTGTCCGATTGCAGCAAATGGAGATCATCAAATCTGATACAGAATTAATGAAAGAGGAGTCCAAATACTCTCCCAAGCTTTACATGTCCTATTCCGGCTATGAGAAAATAGATAATCCACGTTACACAAGCAGCTTTGGTGGAACGCATATGACGCAGGATACCTATAAGGCCGGTATATCGAAGCTCTTTTCAACCGGTACATTTGTTCAACTGGAGGGATCGGACACAAGGTTTGACAACAATGCAGGAGAAGATCCGGCATTGTATCTGGCTGGCATGGGACAATTTGCCTATTTTATGAACCTTCCCCCTATTCACACCAGTGCCATGACCATTACCATGAGCCAGGAGTTGTTGAAAAATGCATTCGGCTATTCTCAGGATAGAATTAACCAGATCGCGAGAAACAACTCTGCCATGAAACGGGAGGACCTGACCTATCAGCTCAGCCAGCTGGTAGTAAAGGCAATGATTGACTACTGGAATATGTCTATTGAAGAGGAGAACGTGCAGACTCAGCAATTGCTGTATGACAATGTATTGAAAATTCGCAATATCACTCGCAACAAAGTAGGAGTAGGTCTGGCAGAGAATTTCGAATTGAATCAATGGAATGCCCTTCTTGCTCAATCGGAAAATGGAGTGAAGTTCGCCACCTACAATCGAGATAGCAAGCGACGTGAACTCTTAAGGACCATGAATTTAAAGCCGGATCTGAAGTTGACCGGGGCTACTCATTTGCTGGAAACGATTCCCGCTGATATCAATGTGGAACGGGATATTCAAAGTGCGTACGACTCCAGGCCCGACTATAAAAACTTGCAAATTATGAAAAGAAATGCACAAATAGGTGCTGAACTTGCTGAAAATCAGCAGCTGCCGTCGCTCTCCGTGGGCGGAAAATACTCCACTCGTGGCCAGGGGTATTCAGTGTCAGGCGCAGCGGGTAGAGTGCCAACGGGAGCTTATCCGGAATCGGCTATTGAAGTAAAACTGGAATATCCGCTCTGGGACGAAGGGGTCAAAGTGGACGTACGCAATTCTCGAATCGCGTTGAAGCAGATTGATATTCGAGAGAGAGATTTGAAGCGTCAGATTCATGATGATATAAAAGATGGCTATGAACAGATGAAGATTGCAGCGGAATCATTGAAAAACGCCAGATATGCCATGGAACAGACTCAGCTTTTTTACTCGAGAATTCTCATTCGCTACAGACAGGGACGTTTTACAGCGGAAGGGTTGAAGAGCGGACTGGACGCCCTGTTTCAGGCAAGACTCGGTTATATGCGTGCAAAAGTAAACTTCAATATGGCTCTGGTGAGATACGATATGATTCGCAACCAGATCTGGAGCAAGTTTGATGTGAACATTGATGATGTGATTGATCGCATGGCAAAGCAGGAACATTTTAACTGAGTTCACAGGAAGGAGAGTCGCTGGTTTTCTGGCTTCTCTCCTTCCATCTACTCAAATCCGGTAGCGTATCCTTCCGGAATCATTTTTCGATTAGACTCAACTCGTTCCCTGCTCCTTATTCACAATGGCCTTCGATCAAAGTGAAGCCGTTCAGCGTAAAGGTGTTGAACTGGCGAAATATACCATTGCAGTGTACGCTGGCTCCCTGGTGTATGCTGGATGTATCCTCTTTTGTTACAACGTCAACTTTGTAGTTTCCCTTTGTTCCTCCGGGCACCGTAAGGGAGATCCTTGTCCCGCTTCGTCCGGTTTTTACGTCGGTTACCTTCCCCGAAACATGTACGGCTTCGCCTTTAATACTCTTCATGTAAGCTTTAATTTCACTGGATGAGTATTTACTTTTGTCCATGTGATCAATGATCTCGCCGGGCGGGACATCGGCAAGAAGAGGCCCTGCCACAAGGAGAGATAATGCAATGGACACGGTTTTATATCTGCTTTTTTTCATTGGATTCCTCCGGAAATAGTTGCCTGGGTCATGTGATTTTTTTAGTTACCTTTTTTCAATTTAGTTTTTTTCATAAATAAAGAATTAAAAAGCTCAGCAAGCAGGGAGTTTATGGATGCTGGATGTGGACAGGCCACGGGAGGAGGTGTCTCTGCAAATAAGAAAACGCGATTTCCGATATAATGGAAAGGGTTGCCGCGGGTATGGCGCCCTCCAGAATCATGCCTGTGTCATTGAGAGAAAGGCCCGTTACGATGGGTTCTCCCAATCCTCCGGCCCCGATGAAGGCCGCAAGTGTGGCAGTTCCTATATTGATCACCGTTGCAGTTCGGATCCCGGCTAGAATTCCCGGGATAGAGAGAGGAAACTCAATGTAAATCAACCGCTCTCTTCCCGTCAGACCCATAGCTTCAGCTACCTCCCGTAAAACTGGATCAACAGATTTTAACGATGTGTAAGTGTTCCGTAAAATTGGCAAAATGGCGTAGAGTAATAGTGCGGTCAACGCCGGCCACCGCCCGATCCCCAGCAGTGGGATGAGAAGTGCAAGCAGTGCTATGGACGGGACTGTCTGAATCATTCCTGAAATGGAAAGGATCCACCCCGAAAGAACAGGTAGCCTGGTGAGGGCAATAGCCAGCGGAATCGATATGAGAATGGCGCCTGCCAGAGCGGTGCCTACAAGAAGAAGGTGGACTCCCGTTCTCCGAAGCGTTCTATGACCGAGAGCGATGAGAGAGTGTATCACTCCTTGCCCTGATTGATAGGTTGGGTTTTGCATCGGGTTCGACAGCTGATTCACAAAAGCTTTGGCCTGGTTTTCTATGGAAATTTTTCCGGTGGAGACAGCTCCGTTCATGGATCGCATTGTTGCTACATCAATTTTATTCTTCAGAGACGCAACTACTTGAACAATCTCAATATTTAAATCCAGACGTGCGAGGGGGGCAGAAAGATAATATGGAAAAACATGTCGGTCATCATCCAGTGTTACCAGATTGTATCTGGAGAGCTCTCCATCGGTACTTAAGGCAACAATAACGTCAACGTTGCCTTCGTCGAGAGCACGATACAGAAGCGCCTGATCCATGGTGAGATAAGCGGGAGAGAGCGAATAGCCTTGTTGAACAAGTAGCCAGCCATCCGGGCGCCTGGCAAATTCATGGTTGAATCCATAACGCAGTTTTCTGTGCTTTTTGAGATCGGAAATGGAATGAAGGCGGTATCTGGCTGCAAGTTCTCTTTTTACCGTAAGAATGTACGTATCATCAAATCCAGGAGATGGGAGAAATTGTAATCCATACTCTTTCTGAAGTCTGATATTGAGCGCTGGAATGGTGTTTTGACCTGGTATATGAAGGACATTCCTTTCAATAGTGCCGGTGTATTCCGGGTAGAAGTCTATCTCACCTTTTACCAGTGCGCGGAAGCAGACCATGGTGCCACCCAGCCCAAACTTCCTTTCCACACGAAACCCTTTCTCCTCAAGCATGCGTGCATAGATTTCAGCAAGTATACGGTTTTCCGGAAAGTTTTTGGAACCGATTCGCACTGCCGCGGAGTCCGTCCCAGTCTTCCCCCCCTGATCTGTGCATGTTGTAAACAAAAGAGAGAGAACGGGCAGAACTAGAAAATATGTCAGAATCAATGGTCGCAATATGGGAATTTGAACTGTGTGAGTTTCTATCTCAATCCTTTTTTTGATTTAATGCGGCCAGGCTCCATGATAATGAGATGATCTCCCATTTTTGCAGCTTCGTCCATGTCATGGGTGATCATGATGACAGTTCTTGGCTCTTCTTTCTGGATCTTAAGAAAACGCTTTCTTACGTCCAGTCGAGTCTTCGGATCCAGTGCGCCAAATGCTTCGTCCAGCAAGAGAATAGGAGGATCGAGCATTAATGAGCGGCATAATCCAACTCTCTGGGCCTCTCCTCCACTCAATTCACCGGGGTAGCGGTTCCCATACGCATCACTCAACCCGGCCAGTTCGAAGAGATGGTGAATGCGGCGGTTGATGCGAGCAGTTTTCCATTTTTCCATTCTTGCTAGAAGTGAAACATTTTCTAATACATCCATGTGGGGGAAGAGTCCGGTCCCCTGCACGGCATATCCGATTCCCCTTCTAAGCTCAGGTAACCTTTTGTAATCGATGGGCGCACCTTCTATGAGAACTCTACCTTTTTGAGGAATCAACATGCCATTAATCAATCGCAATAACGTGGATTTCCCACAACCGCTGGGCCCGATGATTACATGGATGCGATTTCTCTGGAATTTCAGAGAAGTCTCTTTTACGCCCCCGCCACCGGCATAATGAAAGCTAACCTCTTCCAGAATCACCGGGGGCTGCCTTCGAATGTCATTCTTGCTGCTTGACTTTCCCCCGGATTTCATCTGTTTATGCGGCAGGACGTTTGCCCACAATGCGATAAGTTTCTATGGAATTGCTGATTCCCTTGACGCGTACCGGCGGTTGCTTCTCGGCTACGAATTCACCTTTCACATGTGAGTAGGTATCGGATGTGATGAGAATATCGGTTTGAAAAAGTTTGTTCAGGTTCTGAATGCGCGAGGCCAGGTTCACCGATTTGCCAATGACGGTATACTCCATTCTTTTTTCTGACCCAATGTTTCCGGCCACCACTATACCGGTATGAATTCCAATGCCGAATCGGATTCTCTCCTGATCCTGCCGTGCTCTACGATCGTTTAATTCAGCGAGAATTTCTCTCATTCTAACCGCGGCGCGAACCGCACGAATTTCGTCATCTGGCTGACTCATGGGGACTCCGAACACTGCCATGATCTCATCGCCTACAAACTTATCCAGCGTACCGCCGTATTCAAAAATCACATCTATCATCAGCGTCAGGTATTCATTAAGAAATTCTACAACATCTTCGGCTTCCATAGACTCGCTCATGCGTGTGAAATCCCGCATGTCGCAGAAAAGGACTGTGGCCTTCCTTTTTTCGCCCGAGAGATTGATTCCTTCTTCCAGAATTTTTTCCGCTTTTATCAGATCGTGACGCACCTTGCTGCGTTTTTTCCAGGGTAAACGCACCATCCAGTCGATGTAGGCGCGCACCACCGAGGCTTCTGCTGACATCGGCGAC
>JBNLFC010000209.1:0-6727 GCA_050305335.1 Leptospirales bacterium | reverse complement strand
AAATCTGTACATTAAGATACCCACCCGGTCCCACAAGAACTCCGTACAGAGGATAAATAACGAAATCATAATATTCCTTGGGTAGAAACCAGGCAACGACCGTAGCAACGGTAGCGTAGATGGCGGCTACCCTTGCTGGCCAGGGAGAGATCCATGCCGGAAAAAAATGATGAAAAAACCAGCCAAAGAGAGGAGGAATGAAAAAGAGTACCGTGTACTCCAGATGAGTCTGCAACTCCCACGAAATCGGGAAAAAAGTGTGCAACAATAGATCGCCGGTAAAAAGAGTGCGCAAGGCAACAAAAAGGGACGCCATAGCAAAAAAAAGAATCGCTTTCTCCTTTTTGCGAAGCCACCAGAGAATAAAATGGTAGAGAGCGGTAATGCCAATGGCTCCGAAAAGAATTGCGTCCCTGGCCAGTGAAAGTTGACTTCTTCTTTCAATGCTGCGAAAACTTCCTACAAGCGGGCTTTCCCAGATGCCTGCTTTGCGATCACCGTAGCCGGAAACCTGCATAAGAAGCTCCACACGATGCAGCTGGATGCTCCCTTGAGACTTCACTCTGCTTTGCCAGTATAGATTGCGATAGGCCATCTCCGGTCGCACCTTTGCAGGATCCACGGAGGGGACTCCACCATGAATTTCCTCCACACCGTTTACGAAAACTCGATAGGCTGAGTATGCATATGGGAATCGAAATGCCAGGCGTGCAGGTGCATTCAGAATCTCAATACGATAGGTGGCCACACCACCCGCGACACTCCATACATCCGGCACTTCCACCGGTTGCCAGCGAACCCGATCTACATCGTCGGGATTCACAAGATCGCCGCGATGCACAAGCCATTGGCCGTCGAGCACGAAAGGAAGATCGAGTTCTTGAAAGGAGGACGGCAGACTGGCGAAATCAATGACTCCATTCTTGAAGGATATATGTAGCGGTTGATCGATGCAGGTGGAGAGACCTACGACAATTAAAAGCATGCCAGGTAAAATCAGGCGATTTATCAAGTGTCTGGAGGACATGTTCCGGAAGTTGCTCTCTTTAAGCGCTATCTACAATGATAGACCAACAGATTATCGGTTGATACCATTCCAGGCAACTCCAAACCTCGCGAATATTCATCTTTTTCGGTGAACAAACCATAATTGGATTCTCGACGGCTTTTAACGAGAAAGTGGTTGTAAAAAGGGGGGTGGCCTTTCAATTTGAGTCCGATGGTCAAAAGATCAAAAGACCCCGGTTTTGAAGAAGCGCTTGAATCACTGGAAGAAATCACCAGGGCTCTGGAAAGCGGAAACCTATCACTGGATGAGTCGATTCAGGCTTATGAAAAGGGGATGGAGTTACGCAAGCTTTGCCAGAAAATGCTGGAAAAAGCGGAAAAAAAGCTGGAGTTTCTTGAGAAAAAACAGGATGGCACCCTGGAAAAGGTGTCCATTGAAGAAGAAGCTACCGATGAGGAAGATGAGGAGAGCCTTTTTTAAACCTGCCCCATTTTTTTAGCTTCCTACCTTTGAACCTTTCCCCTTACTCAATGAATGATATTCACGTAATTCAGAGTTTGCGATGGGTGCAGAACGGTTACACCATCGCCCATGATCCCACAGGAAAGCCTACCTTTCTTCATGGAGCAATTCCTGGCGAAGAAGTAAGTTATCGCATAACCAGAGCGGCGTCAGGCCATCATTTTGCCATTGCTACGAAAATTCTCAAAGCCTCTCCAGAGCGGATAGAGATAGACTGTGTAGCTTTCCCATCCTGCGGTGGATGCTCCTTCAGACAGATCTCCTATGAAGAAGAGAATCGGGTGAAGCAAGCACTCCTGAAAGAATTTCCGCTCTTTCGCACACTCCAGGAGGAGGACAACTTGCAATGGGTGACAGGACCTGATATTGGCTATAGAAACCATGCTCAAATTCACTTTGATGGAAGAAACAGGGGATTTCTCGGGCAACACTCCAACCAGATTGAACCGTTACCCGAAAAAGGGTGCCACCATATCCCCGCTGAGCTAAACGAAGTCATCCGTGACTATCCCTTCCCGGCACCGGGCCGCTTTCCTTTTAGGTACCAAAATGGAGAAATCATCACACCCGACCGAATCCAGAGTGGCGAAAAAGTGGTGTATCCAATTTCCAGAGAGAACCTCCCCGGAAAACTGCAGTGGAATTTTGCCTCTAATTCCTTTTTCCAGAGCAACCGCCATTTAATCGCGCCCTGGCTGGCAACCATCCGCTCATGGATTCCGGCGGGGAAACCGGATGCAGTAGACCTTTTCGCCGGCAGTGGGCTTATCTCAGGTAGCAATGCAGACCTTCTGGGCAATATCCTTGCCATCGAGTCTCACGATACGGCCTTAAGTATGGCAAAACACAATTTTAAAAAATATAGTATTTCAGGCCGTGTGGAAAGCTCTGATCTATACAGAAACCCTCCTGCTCTGAATGCAGCGTCCCTTCTGATTGTCAACCCGCCCAGAGCTGGTTTGAATAGAATGCTTCAAAACACGATTTCGCGAAGCTCCATCTCCACCCTCATCTACTCCTCCTGCAACCCACACACACTTCACCGGGATGTTGTGGCACTGATTCGGGATGGCAATTTTACAATAGATCGAGCAGTTTTTTTTGACTTTTTCCCCCGAACCCCCCACGGAGAGCTGGTATTACGGCTTGTTCGAGCATAGGCGTAAAGGTCCGCATGAGGACCTGCGGAGTTTGATCATCAGCCCGGATTTTGAAAGGAGGTATGGCAGATGAAAACCAGTTGCTACATCGGCCGCGCATTCGCCCTCTTTCGCAATGCCACTGCCATGCTACTGCTGACGCCTTTTTTTTCCTCCTGTACTCCCTCGGAGGGGCTCATAAAGGAATACGCTCTCTACAATTTTACAGATGAAGGATATTTAACCCATGATGTAGTTCAGACCAGGGGAACGGCCATATATCGCCCGTTGATGACCGGCAACCGGGGTATTCGGCGCGTCTGTACCGATGAGGCCACAAGACAGGCAAAGGAACGGATGCTCTCTATTTTTTTGCACACCCATTTCGGACTGAAAGCTATTTCCCGCGGATATTCCAGCGATGGAAAACAGTTTGAAAGAGACTACCCACATAAATTCAGTGATAGCGATCTGATCAAGGCTGAAATCGAATTTGAACCTATTCTCAACACAGGTTTCATTGCTCTCCAGGATACACGCTCTGCAGAAGAGTGCGTGGTTGTATTTCGCATCATCCAGAAAAATATTCTTTCAGCAATCAAAGATCATGAACTCACCTTTACGCCAGAAGGTCTTCAGCGAGAATACTCCATCGGAACTTTTTACATGCAAGGCAAAAAAAGAGAGAACCGTCCACAGGAATCCCCCCGAGTCAATGGGCAAAATGGGAGTGGACCTACCGATACCAATACAGCAGGGAACAGGGGCTATGGTCAGATCAGTCCATGAAGAAAAAGCAATATTGCTACTGAGCTTTTTAATTTTATTAGCAGGCTGCAATACGACCAGGGAGGGGTACACTCCGCCCGTCGCATATGAGACACTACCGGCTCTCTTCCAGCGGAACGGGATGATCAATAGCTCAACTTATCAGGTAACCGTAACCACCCATGCCACAACTGAAGAGAAGGCCCGTGTGAACGGTGAAATACTGGCACGCACAGCCATATTTGAACTCATGGCCACCGACTCCTTTATCCGAACTCATCTTTCGGAATATGGCCAAAAAAGACTAAAAGATCTGATTGAACTCAACGGCAGGATTGTGAGAATTGCCCATGAATCTCCCGATCGCTGGAGCATTGCATTTCAGGTAAACAGGGTGGGACTGATCGAGTTTCTCCAGGGACTCCGATGAAAATGCCACCTGAAAATCCCTCGAAAACGTTGCGAGGCAGCCGATTCGAGAACAAAGCAACATAAACTTTCTTAATAATTCCGGACTTAAACCATGGATCACAATAGCTCAAAACAAAAAGAGGTGCGCACCAGATTTGCGCCGTCCCCCAGCGGATTTCTTCATGTGGGGGGAGCACGGACTGCACTTTTCAATTATCTCTATGCAAAAGCGTGCAAAGGCAAGTTTATCCTTCGCATTGAAGATACAGACCAGGAGAGGTCCAGCAGCGAATCAGAACAGGTAATTCTTGAGTCTCTGGCATGGCTTGGTATCCATGCCGATGAAGGCCCCTACCAGGGAGGGCCCTATGCGCCTTACCGCCAATCGGAAAGATTGGACATGTATAAAAAGTATACTGACACCCTTCTGGCTGATGGTTCCGCCTATCCCTGTTTTTGCAGCGATGAGGAACTGGAAGAAAAGCAAAACCAATCCCGAAAACTGGGCATACCTCACATCTACGATGGAAAATGCCGTCACTTATCTGAAAAAGAGAGAGAGGCCAAAATCAAGAACAAAGAACGATATGCCATTCGTTTTCATGTTGAGCCCTCCGAGATCGTAGTCAACGATCTTGTCCAGGGGAAAGTGAAGTTCGATTCGAAACTCATAGGGGATTTCATCATTGTCAAGTCTGATGGTTTTCCATCTTACAATTACGCAGTGGTTATTGATGATTATGAAATGCAAATTTCCCATGTTATTCGCGGAGTGGGTCACCTTTCCAATACCCCCCGGCAAATTTTGATCCACCAGGCACTGAACCTGCCGCTCCCGGAATACTCCCACATCTCTGAAATTGTAGGGACGGATCGAAAAAAACTTTCCAAACGAAGAGGAGCCACTTCGGTCCTTTTCTTCCGTGATCTGGGATATCTCTCGGAAGCGTTTGTGAACTACATGGCCCTTCTGGGTTGGTATCCGGAAGATGGTGTAGAATTCATGCCGGACGGAAAATTAACGGAAAAATTCGACGTGCATCGCTGTTCCAAAAGTCCAGCCATGTTCGACTTCTTTTTAACCGATAAAACAGAAGAAGAGGGAGGCGAAACATTCGACCCTTCCAAACTTACTCTGGAAGAGATTCGGGCATACATCAACCAGAAGACAAAATTGAACTTTTTGAATAATAAATACATTCGACATATCACAGTAGATGAAGTTTTACCACTGGCGCTTCCTTTCATAGAGAGTGATCCCGCCCTGAAGGCCCTGCAGCAACAAGATCCGGCCAGAATCAAGCTCACTTTTGAAAAGCTGCGAGTATATCTCAATACCCTGAGTGATACAGTCCCCTATATGAAAGAAATCTTTCATGAAAATCTTACCGCGGAAGAGGGAGAAGCCAGAGAAATGATCCAGGAGCAGGAAGCTCGTCAGACTATTGGAAAATTTATTGAATTACTGAAAGAAAAACAGCCAGGCACACCGGAAGAATTCGGTGAATGCATGAAAGAAACCGGACGACTCACCGGCGCAAAGGGGAAAGCCCTCTACCACCCCATTCGTGTGGCAAGCACTGGCACAATGCAGGGATTGGAGTTGCCTACCTTCTTCGCTATTATTGGGTATGAAGCCGTAATTCAACGAATTGAAACCATCCTGAACTCCGTCATATCAAAAGGCGATTGACCGATTCTGAGTGATATTAATTTACTCAGCATCAATTGGTCATCCAGATTTACTGGAGTCGTTTGTGAGTCTCACGGAAGAGATGGGATGAGCAAACAGGTAAATTTACAATGTCACAGTTCAGTAAATTTGATATTTCAGAAGAGTTTACCAGGCAACTGAAGGCCACCAGAAGCATTCCGGCCCACCTCTACAACGAGGATGGACAAATCTTGATCTATAAAAAGATCGGTGCCTCGGATGAGGAGATTCAGCGACTGCTTCGTTTTGCCAGTCAGCGAACCATTTTTTACGATATAAACGACTCCGAAGCCCTGGGATTAAAAAAGAAGCGCAATATTCCCGAGGGCCTCACCGATACAAAGCTACTCACCGGACAAACCGCCAGCGACCTTGCTCAGGAAACTCATGATTTGATGAATCAGTTGCGCAATACCTCCATAAACGCACTGGCTGCCAAAAAAACGTCACAAAGATTGGATAATGTATTCACCGCATTTGAAAACGAACCCGACGCGCTTACCGGCCTTGTGAATATCATTGAAGTCATGGCAGGCAGCCAACACGACCACATCGTGCAACTGGCGGTAAAACGAACCGTAGTCGCCATGGCCATTAAAACAAGAGGAATGCGTGCCACCGGTTCTCACAACCGGGAAACTCTGCGAAAGTCGGTGAATGAGCTCATGATGGCTGCCATTTTGTGCGACATTGGTTACGGCCACATGAATATGCCCGCAGGCTCCAGCCTGACTGCGGACGAGATGCACTATATCCGAAACCATCCCCTCATGAGTTATCTGTTGCTTGCCCATGAGCCTACGATTCCTCTGGAGACCAAACGCATTATTCTGGCCCATCATCGTCCACGACGGGAGGGAGGAAAAAACAACAATTACCCGCAAATGAAATGGCTTGTGCAGAAACTGGCGTCCTTGCAGGAATCCTACGCAAAGGATAGCTCAAAGGCACTAATAGTAGACGATATCCGTCAACAACTGGCGCAACTCGCCCGGGAAAATTTATACGATGAAGATGCCAACATTCTGGCCATAGCATCCGAATTCGCTTCCCTTACGTCCCATGTTCCCTGGCGAAATGCCTATTCCACTCACGATGCCATCCGTATGATCATCAACAATGCGCATTTCACTTATTCGCCACGGGCATTGCGTGAATTTCTGG
>JBNLFC010000208.1:0-6733 GCA_050305335.1 Leptospirales bacterium | reverse complement strand
CCGTGGAGTGGGAATCAAGGACCAGAACCTCGTCAGCCAGCTCATGGACAGACTCTATACAATCTTTAATATTCCTCTCTTCGTTATAAGTGATGATGACCGCGCTGAGTGTTGCCTTATCCATCAAATGCTTTCCATCACCTTGTCCAGGGTATACCGGTAGCGTGCGTCAGTGGCAAGCTCCGCAGAACTCTCCACGGTTGCAATGGGCCCGATAAAATTGTATTTCAACCTCAGAGGTTTTGTCTTCAGAATTACAGTCTCAGGTGTACCTGTGATGAGTCCGCGACCGGGTTCTATGCGAAAAGAGGGATCCATAATCACCACAGGGACCTGGATGGCGTAGCGTTCCACATCTTTCTCAACTCTTCCGGCTATGGCGTTTCTCACCTCTTCGGCAGAAGCTTTCGGATTTACCTCCACACCGCTGGACTCAGGCCACCCCTCTACGGCCAGATAGAGTGGAATGCCATTTTTTTTAAGATCAAGATACAATTGATTGATGGCCGGAATTTCTTCAATGCATGGCTGGCATGTTGGACTATAAAAGTTTATGACAATGACCGGTTCCTCTTTTTCAGAGAATTCCACGACTTCACCCTGGAGTGTGCGGCCATTCCACTTTTCCGCGCCCAGCGGAGTGAGTGAGAAATTTGAGCAGCCCGCAATGGTCCAGCTCAGAAGTAACAGAAATATGGTGGCGAGAAGCCGCCATTTGAGGTATGGGGAACCCTTCTGTTTCCGAAGTATTTCGATCTTCCGCATATGCATCTCCCTGCTCTGACTTCAGGGAGGCCGCTACCACACAGGCGGCAACACATTTCTTTGGGACAGGGGGAAAATCAGGATAAATCTATTGACTCCAGTGAAACATTTCAATCATTGGTGAATCTGGAAAAAAGTCCGCCGGAAAACATACATGTCAAAAGAACCCAGGGAATTTGAGATCTCCAGACTGCTGGAATTGACCGCAACAGAAAAATATGCCACAACCGTAGCAGCATTTGAAGTCATCGAAATGATCGACCAGCTGGATATTCCCAAAAAAGTGCAGCATCGTAAACCATCCATTCAGGCATTGACCCTGCTGGCTGATAAACACATCCAATGGGACTACATTGAAGACTCTGCCAGGGAAGAACTGGAAGCCGAACTCCGTGCAACCCGCAAACCCACATCCACCTTTGACTCCTACTTCATGCCTGCAGGAAGTGCGGCCCCCATGGTGGACGACTCCGACGAAGATCTGGATGAAGTAGTAGAGACCGAACCCTCCGATGTCTACACCGAAGAGGATGAAGAGGCTGGCGGCTTTGACGATGAAGAAGAGAGCTCTTCCGATAGTGATGATGACGAGGAAGAGGAAGAAGAAGAGGAGGATTCCGGCGACAACGATGAAGATTCGGGTGCGGATCTGGACTTCGACGATGAAGAAGAAGAATTGGAGGATGATGAGGAGAACGAATAGATTCTTCCGGTCCCTTCCACTCTCTCTTAATCCTGAAACGCTCTACCGAAAGATCCGGTAGTCACTCATGTTTATACCTCCACCGTCAGAGGACCCTGTGGAGTTTTCACTCCATAGCGGAGAGATTCCTGAAATTCGTATAAATGGAATCTCTCTCCTTTCTCGTAAAGATCCTCAAAAAGAAGCCCGGCGTTATTGCGAGGGACTTCTTTCTTCATGGGACATAGTTCCCTGCAAAATCGCTATCCTTGGTTGCGGATGGGGCCTCCATCTGGAAGCTCTTCTCACTCATGAGGCTTTCCAGTGCAATGAGAGAAGGCTTATATGTTATGAACCTCTGCTTTCGCTAAAATCTCACCTGCAAGTCAGAGGCAGACTGGAAAGGCTGAAGGAGGCTGGCGCGCAGATCCTGTTCTCAAAGGAGGAGTTTCTTCGGGAACTGGAGAAAGAGGAGATCCTCACCATCTCTATTCACCCCTCCTATGCTCGCTGGATTCAGCAAAAATGGCCTGCGGCAGATACATCTACTCATGCTTACACGTCAGATAACGCATTAAAAACAGACAGAGCGACGGTGCAGCGATTTCTTCATGAATGGTATCGAAACCATTTCATTCGACTGGCACAAAAAGAGGCAAAATTACACTATGCAGGTGGAAATGGGACCGATTTAGCGCATGGTTATCCAGCGATCTATTGCGGTGCCGGCCCTGGACTGATGGACGATCTGGAAGATTTCAGCGCGATGAATCCCGGATGGGAAAAAGAGACTTTGATGATTGCCTCTGACACATCTCTTGGGCCACTTCTTGCAAAAGGTTTCACTCCCGACTATGTGATCAGCATAGACAGCGGTCGGGGCACCCTTTTTCATATGGCAGCCGCCCTTCCTTTCGCACGCCTTCCACTGGCATCCACACTGGTTACGTTTAGCGGAGGAAGGCATGACCTGGACCAGTTTTTTCAATCCACTCTCTACTACAGGTCCACCTTCCCACCGGATCAGCTTCAGGGAGAAGGTCCTTTGAGGCAAGCTCCTGAATGGAAAAACCCATCTCGTAACCCGGCGGGCATTGCACTGCATCTTGCCCGCTGGAGAGGGGCAGCGTGCCTCTGGCTTGCCGGCGCAACTTTCCAGTCATGGGGCAGCGTTAGCCATGTGACAGGAAGCGGATATACGCTTTATGCGCAGCTGGGACAGAGTAGACTCACTCCGGTCCATGGATACCTTGTAAAAGGTTATGGCAACGCAGAGCGAACATCTACCAAGGCCTCTGTTGCATCCCTGGGTCTGGAATCTCTGGCCAGAGAGCTGAATATGACTTTACTCAGAGTTGGGGGAAATAGAAGCGAGAAACATAGCAGTATAGCTGATTTACCCCCTCAAGACAAAAATGTTATGGTGGCACTGAGCGACTCAATGCGTTTCTTTTTCCAGAGCTCCACGGACAATGAAGCGATGGTTAATGAACTGTTTTCTGGCATTCGGCCTGATCGTTATCGTAGATGGAGAAAGATGTTAGAACGAAGGAATCTGGAAAATAAATCGCCGTAATGGCTATACCACAAGATGAAATTTTTTTTTTATTCAGTTGATCCTGTTCGGTGACAACAGCGATTGGATGGAAAAGGGACTTTAGCCTGCAAGAGAGGAAGAGAGAATGATCATACCCGTAGCCGATAAGCTTACCGAGGAACAGTTTCAGGAGGTGCAGGCAATCCTGAAAGAATTTCATTGTACACTTTCTACCATTCCAGGAGAAATGCGCTCTATCTATGCCATTCGTGGAGATGAGCGCAATGAGTTGATGATCAATCGACTGGAAGGTCTACCTTACATCTCACGGGTAGACACCATTCAATCTCCATATAAGTTGATGGATAAAAAGTCTGCTCTGGCAAACCAGCCTATCACAGTAGGCGGGCGTGTTCTGGGGACCGATCTTCTCATTGTGGCGGGTCAGTGCACCATTGATCCCAAAAATCCGGCGATTTTTCTGGAAACCGCACATGCGGTGAAAGAGGCGGGAGCTCATGTAATCCGGGGAGGTGTCTGGAAACCGCGAACATCCCCCCATGCCTACCAGGGTGACGCAAAAGCTATTGAAATCCTGCTGAAGGCAAGGGCTGAGACGGGACTGCCGGTAGATACCGAAGTGATGGATGAGGAGCAGCTTCGCATTGCCGTGGAGAACGGTGTAGATATGTTCCAGGTTGGTGCGCGCAATGCTTTGAACTACTCTCTCTTGAAAAAAATTGGTGAAAAGACTTCGGGTACCAAAAGCGTAGTTCTTCTGAAACGCAGCATCCATATGGGGCCCATCGATGAATTTATCTCCGCAGCGGAATACATAGTTGCAGCTGGAAATCCTAACCTTGTCCTGTGTCCCCGGGGAACGTCACCCGGAATGGATGGTTATCGCAACCACCCGGACGAGGCGATTACGCCCCTTTTGAAACAGAGAACCTGGGCTCCAGTGGTTGTGGATCCATCCCATTCGGTAGGCAGAGCCATGTATGTCCCACATGCAGCGCTTGCATCCATCGCGTACGGGGCTGATGGCCTGATTCTCGAAGCGCATATCAATCCCAAATCGGGTATAGGCGATGATCCTAAACAGGCCGTCAGTCCAGAGGTACTCCGTCAGATCATTGCAGACGCTAACCAGATTTTCCCCATGCGCAAAAAGTACCAGGCTGGCTACTTGAGCTGAGTGTTCCGGATGTTATATTTGCTTTAGACTATTCAATTCAGTGAGGGCATGTGACTATCATCTATTCCATCCTCCGCCAGTCCGAATAATAAACATCCACAGGACGAAAGATCCGCATCATATCTCTCATGAATGAGTCGTTCCCCAATCTTTGCAGAGCATCCCGTGCCTCTTCCATACCTTCTTTTGAATAAAGATCACACAATGCATACACAAGAAAAGAGAGATCACCGGGAGATTTCTCTTCCCGCAGAAGCTGTCGCAAGTATTCAGCGCTGGGAGCATCTCCCATTCCACCGTAAATGGAAGCGATATGGTGTCTCAGGTCGGGTCTTTCCAGGTAAATATTCATCAGTCGGCGCATCAATTCCTCCCCGCCTATCCGGGAGAGGGCCTTCATGATTCTACCGTGTAGAGTGCGTTCCGCTGCGGTGCGAGTAAAAAGGTTGATCAGATCCGTTGCCGATGACGCTAAACGCAACTCTCCGGCCAGCTCCACCAGATACTCCTCCAGTGCATCGTTCCAGTGCTCCTTGCGGCCAAGATTCATCAGAATTTTGTGACTGATCTCCTCTCTATGGCGAGCCAGGCCATCCATGAGCAGACGACCATAGCGCATTCCTCCAGGCGTAAAAACCGCCCCTTCGGAGCTGTTGCAATGCGTCACCAGCCTTTTCCAGAGGGAGTCGGCAGGCTCATTGCGAAGTTCATCATTGGTACGCGACTGCTGATAGGCAGCGGAGAGATCATTGTGGAATCGAAAGTAGGTGTCATTGCTTTTCAAAAGAGAAAAAGGGAAAATCTGCAACGCCTGGATAAGATGAAACTGAAGATGCTTTTCCCTTTCGCTTCCATTTTTTTCAATGTCCGTAAAAAGTTGAACAATTCGCAGAACATCGTCCGGCCCGGGCTGAAAGCAGCGAATGGCCGCTGCCAGAATGATGGTTTCGGAAAGATCAAATTGATCAATTGCATGGAGTATAGCGGGGACGATACCTTCTTCACCCCGATAAAAAGTACGGAGGGCCTTTATCGACGAATACCGGACACCCTCTTCAGGGTGGAGCAAAAGTTCTTTGAGTCGCTCTTTAGCAGGCGCCATAATCAGCCAGGGAATCAGACTTTTTAAACTTCAAAAAAGGCCCTGTTGCATTCCTTCTATATAAAAAACTCCGGCAACTGCTCCCGTCATAAGCGTAGCCAGAGTAGCAGCCATAAGAGCACGAAACCCTATTTTCGCAAGGTCGGCAACTCTGGATGGGGCAAGCGCTGCAGTCCCTCCGATAAAAATTGCCAGAGAGGCCAGGTGAGCAAATCCGCACAAAGCATAGGATGTAATCAGTATGGTTCTTTTCGATTGAATAGCGCCGGACGCGATTGCTGCGGCCAGATCCTGATAAGAGGTAACTTCCGTAACGATCAACCGTTCACCCAGAATTCCTGCTGCAGTCATCGCATCATTCAGCGGCACACCCATAATCAATGCAAAGGGATAGAAGATATACCCGAAAATTCCAGCGAGTGAAAGGGAAAAGCCCTCCGGTAGACAGCATGATAGAAGACTTGAAAAACCGCCCAGCACGGAATCCACCAGCGCCACAAGACCCAATATAGCAAGAAGCAATGCCGCAATTCCCGCCACCAGCTTCAAACCCTGATTGGATCCATTGATAATGGCTTCAAACACAGATGATTCCCTTTCGTAGTGAGGATGCACATCCATTCCCAGAGTCAATGGAGAACCATCCTCGGGCATGATCAGTTTACTCATCACAATAGCCGCGGGAGCTGAGAGTATGGAGGCAGAGATCAGATGTCCGGCAATTGTGGGGAACGCATCGTGCAGACTGAACACATAAATTGCCATCACATTAGACGCCACAGTGGCCATACCCGCCGTAAGCACGGTTCCCAGTTCGGAACGGGTCATTTCCGCTAGATGGGGACGAATGGTCAGGGTCGACTCCACGCCTACGAAGATATTACTTGCTACGGCCAGGGATTCGCCGCCCGAAATTCCCATGAGTCTGGAAAAAGCTTTTGCGAAAGTCCGAACAAGAAAGGGAAGCACCCTTATATAATAGAGCAAAGACATGAGAGCGGAGAAAAAAATAATCGTGGGCAATGCTTGAAAAGCCAGAAAAAAGCCCAGGGACTCCTGACCGAATGCATCTTTCGTCCCGGGGGGCAAAGCGAGTCGTCCAAAGAGGAATCGGCTGCCGGCAGTGGAAGCCTCAATTACATGCATTACAAGATCGTTCAACAGAAGAAAAACTTTCACTCCTGCGGGAAAAATGAAGACAATCAGTGCGAAAAGAAGTTGGAGAAGCACACCCCAGAAGAGGAGGCGGAAATTCACGTTTCGGCGATTCCAGGAGAAGAGCCAGGCAATGACCATGAGAATAAAAAGGCCTGCAAAGCTGACAATATTATACACACTCATTGAGAAATCCTCTTTCTTTAAATCCTGAGAAGCCGTGACAGAATATGATGGAACCATTGACGAAATCAAGGAAAAAAGACGCCCCCGGCGTTCTGATATTTACGGAGT
>JBNLFC010000207.1:0-6738 GCA_050305335.1 Leptospirales bacterium | reverse complement strand
AAGCATGCAGGAATTCAGGCGGCCGCGTTGCAAGGGCATGCTTCCGGCAAGTTTGTGAATCAAAAAGGTGATAAGGTATTCGGTGTTTACATAGCGGACAAAAAATACCCCTGGATCATTGTGGTTGAATCCAGTCAGAGTTCCGTCAATAGCGAATTGATGAAACAGATGCTGGATTCGGTGGTAATCACCGTGGCTGCATTTTCGATACTTTTTTTCATTCTTATCCTCGGGACGCGCCGTCTCATGGGGCCCATCAGGCGTCTCATTGAGAGATTCAAGGAGCTGGCGGAAGGAGAGGCAGATCTTACAAAACAAATATCCATTCAAGATGATATCAAAGAAATCAACGAGCTCACAGGTTGGATGAATCGTTTTCTAAAACGCATTAGCGAGCTGGTATACGAAATTCAGCAAACCTGTTCGGTAACTTTCTCCTCCACGCGCGCTCTGGAAGAAGATTCCGGCAGATTCAAAGAGACCGCCAGGCAACTGGCCGAATCACTGGAAAAGTCCTCCACAGCCATCAACAATCTAACTTCCCTTGTGGAACAGGTAACAGGCCTGGTCGGACGTCAGAACTCCAATATGGAACGTAGCATGTCCGATATATCGGAACTTGTAAACTCTATCTCCGCCATCACCGAGAGTATGCAACAATTGCGTGAAATCAGCACGTCAACCAGTAAGCTGGCCCGAGAGGGAGAAACAAAAATCAAGGTGCTTACCGATGCCATGGGGGAGATCAGTGCCAGCGGTGGCCACATTGCGGAGATCATCGGTCTGATCAATGAGATATCCGACCAGACGAATTTGCTTTCTTTAAATGCCTCCATCGAAGCTGCTCGTGCCGGTGAAGGTGGTCGGGGTTTTGCGGTGGTCGCCGAGGAAATATCGAGGCTGGCCGATCGGACTGTGGCCAGCGTAAAAGAAATTCAGGATCACGTGAAAAAAACTGAGAATGCCGTGGTGCATGGAGTGGAGAGCGTGGACGAAGCTTCTATGAAACTTCTGGACGTTAGTGGTAGTATCGATCGACTGGATGCACTGGTAGAGCACATTGCAACTACAGTGGAGGATCAAAACCAGAAGACAGGCTTTGTTCGAGAGAGAACCATCGATATATCACATCTGGCCGATGAAATTCAGCAAATTTCTATCAGGCAACGCACTATGATGGAGGAGATCAATCGGGCAATCGTGGAAATCAATAAGAGAATGCAATCTTTTTCGGCGATTTCCGACGAGATAGCAGAAATGGCGCGTGAAACTACAACATCCCATGATCGTCTGTACAATCTGATCAAAAGATTCACTGTATAAGTTTGAGCATTGCTTCCGCATTATCCCTCAGCTCAATATGGGCCGCTGGTCGGAGTCATAGCAGATGACGATCAATCATCTTCGTCTCGATAGAACTGCTTGCAACGGGCACTTTTCAAATCTGTGGAACAGACGTAGGGCAGGGGATCCACACGTGTAGAGCCCAGCATCACTTCGTAGTGCAGGTGATCTCCGGTAACCCGGCCCGTGTGTCCCATGTATCCGATGAGAGTTCCTTTACGGACCTTTTCTCCGGAATGAACTTTTACGCGAGAGAAGTGGCCAAACAGGGAAGAAAAACCGTTTTTGTGCGTTAGAGTAACCGAGTTGCCGTAGCCAGGATCCATGTGGGTTATGCGCGATACGGTTCCGCTTGCAGTGGCATACACAGGAGTCCCTTCGGGACCTGCAGTATCCATTCCTGTATGGAACTCCAGATTCACTCGACTTAACGGATCCAGCCGAAGACCGAACATCGATGTGTCATGCAGCCCGGCCAGAGTTGGGAAAGGGCGGCCAGTGGGCATACCTGCATAAATTCCAAGGCCAATTGCGATGGACTCATGAACAAAATTTAGAAGTGGAAATTGATCATTCAGGGCCAGGGTCTCAGCTTTGACCGTATATATAGACGGCATGTAATTGGTACCGGTAACCATGTCCGACCGACGTAGAACCTCTTCACGAAGCATTTTGCGGGCATTGTCCATGGAATGGTCTTCCTGATTTTCCATCATCTTGATCTCTTCATGAGAGAGACCTGCCATGTGAGCGATTTCAATGAGATTGTCTTGAAGATTTTCGTGAAGATCTTCGGTAACAACAGTCTGGCGATAGAGCTTGTTGGCCTGGGTATAGTTGACACCGTAAAGGGTCTTCAGGTGGGTCAACTCCAGTTCTACTTTACGTCTGTGATAGTATCCGTATCCGGCGAGCGTAATCATCAGCAGAACGGTGCCCGATAGAAACAGGATCATTAGAGAGCTAAGGTGCAGGCTGAATATACGATCGTGGTTGTGGGGGATCACCATGATCGTAAGGCGTTCCTGGCTTTTTTTGCGTATATACGCGCCAATGTGGCCCTGGATCACATAAAAAAAAGACAAAATGGGATCGACTATTTTAGAGAAAAATTTCAATGTATATAGCAGACCGCCAGACGCCTGTTAGTGTCAACTTTTTTTGCCTTTGCCGCGGATCAGCTTCGGATCAAAGGGAAATCTTTGCTTTACGTCCAGAACAACGCTCATCCTTCTGTACTACTGATACCTGCTGGTACCTGTCGGCACATTTGAGACTGCCATCTGGCCTTCCAGGATTCTGGGCCAGTTCTAAGGGAGCAGGACTGAAACACTATGTCAAAAACGGAATAGACGCTACATGAAACACGAAAAAACCAACGCCACGGCTAATGAAAGTCAGCAGCCCGATGTCGGCGACCTGTATGAGGTGCGACTGGAAAAGCTGGAAGCTTTGATTCATGCAGGAAAAAGTCCCTATGACTCCTCTTTTCAAAGAAATAGCAACGCCGCCATGGCGCTGGCTACTGCTGAGTCGAGCTTCCAGGAAAGCCACTTTACTCTGGCTGGACGCATTCGCTCGCGCAGGATTATGGGCAAGGCCGGATTTATGGATCTGGAAGATGAAAGTGGCAGAATCCAATTGTATGCAAGCCAGAAAGACCTGGGCGAGGGATATGATCTATTCAAGCATCTGGATCTGGGTGATATCATTGGAGTCAGTGGACATCTCTTCTTGACCAAAACAGGTCAGACAACCCTTCATCTTACTTCATTGCAACTCCTGTCCAAATGTCTTCGCCCTCTGCCCGTGGTGAAGGAGGCTGATGGGAAAGTTTTTGATGCGTTCAGCGATAAGGAACAGCGCTATCGCATGAGATACGTGGATCTGATAGTGAATCCAGATGTGCGTCAGACTTTTGTTATGCGATCAAAAATGATTCAGTCCATTCGATCTTTCCTGGTAGAAAGAGGGTTTCTTGAGGTGGAGACACCCATGATGCAGGTCATCCCGGGTGGTGCCACGGCCCGACCTTTTGCCACGCATCACAACGCGCTGGATATGCAACTCTATTTACGCATTGCGCCCGAGCTGTATCTCAAACGCCTGGTAGTAGGAGGATTCAATAAAGTTTTTGAACTGAATCGAAATTTTAGAAACGAAGGGATCAGCCTCAAACATAATCCGGAATTTACCATGCTGGAAATTTATGAGGCTTATAGCGATATGGAGGGGATGCTGAATCTTTTTCAATCCCTGGTGGAATACCTGGCTTTAACGCTTACCGGTGGAACTCGAATAAAATATGGTACCGAAGAGATTGAATTGAAAGCACCGTGGAGAAGAATGAAGTATACGGAGGCTTTGAAAGAGTTCGCAGGAGTTGCTCTGGACGAGACCGTAACGCTGGATGAGTCAAAAGCTCGTGCCATGAAGGCGGGAATATCCATGGATCTTTTGAAGAGTTGTGAAAGTGTCTGGGGTGTTGCAGAGGTCGTCTTTGACGAGCTGGTGGAGGCGAAACTCATTCAACCTATCATCATCACTCACTTCCCGCTGGAGCTTTCTCCTCTGGCCAAAGTGTGGCCAGAGAATCGCAACTACGTGGAGCGCTTTGAACCTTATGTGGTGGGTCGAGAAATCGGTAATGCTTTTAGCGAGTTGAATGATCCGCTGGATCAAAAACTGCGTTTCGAAGATCAGGTGAGGCGACGGGAAGCGGGAAATGAAGAGGCGGGGTTCATGGATCATGATTATGTGCGCGCTCTGGAATATGGACTGCCTCCCACCGGTGGACTGGGCGTGGGGATTGATCGACTTGCCATGCTGCTTACGGATTCTCATTCCATACGGGATACTATACTCTTTCCATTGATGCGACCGGATGCAACTTCGCAATAGCGCCTGTCCCATCGCGCGCGTTTACTATTCCGCAGGCAATCGATTGCCAAGGTACTTGTCCATCAAATGAAAAAAGGTGGATGCGTCTTTTGACATTTTCTTCCATTCATCATAAATGGCTATTGCCTTTTCCTCTTCTCTGGTTTCGGTCAACTTTTCGATTCTGTCGGGTACTTCATCAAAGAATCTGTGTAATAATGGCAGAAACTCTTCCATGCTGGTGCGGGTTTCAGGATCAGATATGCTATTTTCGTTTTGCAGAGCGGACATGATCTGCAAGCTACGGTTCGTGACAAGTTCCACTGCACTGAAAATCTCGGCCAGTGATCCAGTATTCGAGGAACTCGCCATTTGCTCCGTGTGGCGCAATTTCTGATTTATGGCACCAAGATCTCTTTGAATGGTAGACCAGAGCTCACGAAGTTCCTGATAGAGGGTTCGGAACTTTTTTGTAATGCGAATTCTCTGATTCTGGTCGTCCAGTTCATAGAGAAGTTGCATACACCTGGAACAAAGCCCCAGCTCCCTGAGACCATGGCCAGGTGTCAGCCTGTTTACGGCGCCGCAATGTTCGCAGACCATCTCTATTATTGTATCATCAGTCATTGTCAGTGATGCCATTCTTCCGTATTGTACGGAATCGCTCCAGATGGGAAGATAGTATAAATAGCACGGAGCACACTCACGATCTTCACCATCCTGTTAAAAAAAGCAGTTCAGGCTGTGAAGAAGTCAGCTTTCAGGATTTCATCTACATGGACGCTTTTTTCAATTCCATCTCGACCGTTCTTGATGACAACGTCCCCTTCCATCTGGCGGTTTTTGTCCAGTTCCAGTGTTGACCCATCTTTAAGATAAAGTATAATGTCTATACCTCTAAATTGTATATATCTTGAAAGTTGTTTTTTGAAATCTGCTGTTGTAACTTGCACCGCTGTATCCTTTTTGCCCTGGGGCACTTTTTATTTTAAGTAGCCAACTTCCCGGACTCCCTGTCCCGAATTTTCGACTTTATGTCGCAATTCACGGTGAGCATTTGCCAGGATGAGGAGCGTACTGACATGACTATCGTACGATCAGGCAGAATGGATTAGCAAAAAATGATAAAATTTAAATTTTGCACCTTAAAGTTTGCAGCCGTAGCAAAGGAAGCAGTTGTTACGAGATTTCAGACAGAGAGAGCAGATAAGCGATCAATGCCTTCTGTCCAATTCCCGTTGCTTTTTCATCTGTGCCCACGTCCACTCCCGCGATATCCAGATGAAGATGAATCACATCGTCCGGAGTCGCGCTCATTACAAAGGCGGCCGCTGTCTGGGTGCCTCTTGTTTTGCTGCGGGATACATTGATCAGATCAGCGCTATCCAGTTTGCTTTTGATATCGTCAAAATCTTCATCAATAATGTTGAGTCGTTGAATCGGATCCCCAACCTGGTGTGCTGCTTTTTCAAAGGCTTCCAGTTCCTCTTCCCGGTTCGCAAGGAGTGCAATGTTGTCTCCCAGACATCGTTTCGCGGATCCTGTTAGGGTGGCTACTGTGATCATGGCGGCCGGCCGTATTTCCAGTGCTTTCCACACTGCGTCAATGAGAGTGAGTCGACCTTCCGCATCGGTGTTTCGAATCTCAATTTTCTTACCGGATGCAGACTCCACCACAAAATCCGGAATCATTGCACCGGAGTCGATTTTATTGGGCGTGGCAGCAAGGTAAGCGTGGACCTCCAGATTTTGAACTCCAAGGTTTGCCAGAGCGCGGATTGTCCCCAGGACAAAAGCTCCTCCAGTCATGTCACCTTTCATGGTAATCATGGATTCGCCGGGTTTGAGCTGGTAGCCACCTGTGTCGAAGATAACGCTTTTGCCAACCAGCGCAATTTTTCTGGAAATTTCTCCGGTTGGTTTATAAATAACATGGATGAATCGCGGAGGATCTGTTGCCAGCGAGCCCAGCGCGACAGCATAAAAAGCAGGCATCTGCTTGCGAATCGTTTCCGGATCCTCCATTACCTCCACCTGTACGTGTGGTAGATCGCTCAGGGAGCGGGCAGCCTGCACCATGGTCAGGGTGCTTTTTAAGTTAGACGGCATGTTAACGAGGTCTCTGGAGTGAGACGTGGAAAGAGCCATACTTTCGGCTACTGTTAGAATCTTTACCATTGTCGATGAGTCGTATGAACCTGCGAAAATGTAACACTCAATGGAACGACCGGATATATTCTCTGGCTCTTTTGCTTCCAGAGATCGGTAAGTGGCGCTGTAAAGGGAATCCACTAATGCAATGAGAAGGGATTTGAGCATTGTTTCATTCAGTTCCGGGGGAAGGGTGACATAGATTCTACCGATTGCCTTCGATTTTAGAAGCCAACGATATGCTTTTTTTAAAGACCTCTGTGCTCGCCATGGGGACCATCGTTTTTTTTCGCCCATGCCAGCCAAACTGAGGCGGTTGATTTTATGATTTTCTCCGGAGCCGGACGGATGTCGATGGGTGAA
>JBNLFC010000206.1:0-6801 GCA_050305335.1 Leptospirales bacterium | reverse complement strand
TGCCAGTTCCAGCGGTGAATAGGGTTTAACCGATGCAATGGGCTTCACTGTAGCAGCGGGGCTCATGATCATCGGTGGCACCAGTTCTACGATACCGCCCACAAGAACGGCTACTGTAGCGAGGATGGTGAAGAGAATACTGTTACTCTCCAGTACCGTTTCGCTTAATTGAGTTATTTTAGAATCTGCCAAAGGACACCTCCCTGTTAAGCTGCTCGCGCAGGTGTTCTAATCGTCATGGTGAGGTTGTAAACTCCAATCACCATACCAGTCCAGAACGAGGCACCGCCAAGAGCGCGAACCAGTCGGAACGGCCAGAGAACTTCAGTGATGGCAACCCAGTCTGGATAGGAGAGTTTGCCTGCTGAATCCACTGCACGCCACATAGCACCTTCAGTAATACCGGAACTCCACATGGAGACCACATAGAGAAGGATACCGATGGTTCCCAGCCAGAAGTGAATATTTGCCAGAGACTCAGAGTAGAGTTTGGTGTTCCACAGTTTTGGGACCATGTAGTAGAGCATTGCAACGCCCATGAAAGCAACCCAGCCCAGTGTTCCAGAATGCACGTGACCGATGGTCCAGTCAGTGAAGTGGGAAAGGCTGTTAACGGTTTTAACAGACATCATGGGGCCTTCGAAAGTGGACATGCCATAGAATGTAATGGCAACCAGAAACATTTTCAGCGCCGCATCGCTTGTGACCTTCTCTTTTGCCTGAGTCAGCGTGAGAAAGCCGTTCAGCATACCACCCCATGAGGGCAGAATCAGCATCACAGAAAAGGTGGTTCCCAGTGACTGAGCCCAGTCTGGAAGAGGTGACCACAGAAGGTGGTGGGGACCCGCCCAGATGTAGATGAAGATCAGTGACCAGAAGTGAACAACCGAAAGTCTGTGAGAGAACACAGGCTGATTGATGTGTTTAGGGAAGTAGTAGTACATAATTCCCAGGAAGGGAGTTGTGAGCACGAATGCTACCGCATTGTGACCATACCACCACTGTACTGCCGCATCGAAAGTTCCTGAATAAACTGAATAGGATTTCAAGAGTGTTACGGGTAACGACAGGTTATTGAATATATAGAGAACAGGAACAGTAATTACAGTTGCCATGTAGAACCAGATAGCAACATAGAGCTGCTTCTCCTGGCGAATTGCAATCGTTCCGAAAAAGTTAATCAGAAAGATTACCCACATAACAGCAACCAGAATATCAATGGGCCACTCAAGCTCCGCATACTCCTTACCCTGAGTTATACCTGCCATCAGCGAAACTGCAGCAAGCACGATGATTGTATCGTACAGAACCAGGTGAATTAAGGAGAGTGTGTCAGAGAATAGTCTCGTACGCAGAGTTCTCTGCATAGAGTGATAGACTCCGGCAAACACTATGGAGAGCGCAAACCCAAAAATTGCCGCATTGGTATGAAGCGGTCGTAGTCGTCCGAAAGTGATATAGGGAATGCCCATATTCACGGCCGGAAACACCATCTCAAAGGCGGCTATGACGCCCAGGAGCATGGATACGACACCCCATACCATGGCCGAGATAGCAAAACCTTTAACCACGGTATCATTATACTTAGTGCCTTTATTTTCCATAGGTCTATAGAAGAGCATAGTTACGTCCCATTCTGTTATGACAGAAAACAGCAAAAACATTGATATATATCATACATTTCATTGCCGGGCCATGATAGCTTCTCGCGGTGAAAAAAGATGACTCCCTCCGTTGTTACCATTGCGGAGACCTCTGCGATCCAGATCATACCTATACAGAGGTGATTGAGGGAGTCGAGCGCCATTTCTGCTGCAGTGGATGCCTCGGTGCCTGTCTGATCATCTATGAGGCTGGTGAGGGTTCTTACTATAAAAAAAGAAATGCCCCGGCATCCGGTTTATTCAAAGGCTTTGAAAAACAGTCTGGTTCGTTAGACGATGCATTCGATGCCCCGGAATCCACGTCAAGTATCAATCAAACTTACGATATCCCCTCGATCATGGAAGAGTATGTTGAACCTGCTGGAGAGGGGATACTACGCATTCGAATGGCCATTGAAGGCATTCACTGCTCGTCATGTGTTTACCTGAATGAGAGAATCCTGTCACGTACGAAAGGCATTCGAGAGGCGGTGGTGAACTATGAAACTGGACGTGCTACCATTCTGTTTGACCCGGAAACTATCGCAATTTCAAAAATTATTCAGACTGTTCAATCCATAGGCTATAACGCCGTACCGTTGCGTCCTGGCCAGAAATCGGACGCGATGAGTCAGGAGGGCAAGCATTTGCTCTGGCGCATGACGGTGGCGGGATTTCTGGCGGGTAATATTATGCTCATCGCCGCCGCCCTCTGGTTCGGCTTTTTCGATAGATCCATGACTCCCGGATTCAAGCGCTTTTTCCACTGGGTTGAGTTTGCCCTGGCTACCCCCGCCTTTTTTTATGCGGGATCCGTTTTTCACCGGGGCTGGCGTTCTTTTTTGAAGACAGGTCTGGCTGGTATGGATCTTTTGATCAGCATTGGAATCAGTGTCGCCTACTTTTACTCTTCCTACCTGACCCTTGCCGATAAAGGAGAGGTTTACTTTGATTCAGTGGCCACTATTATTTTCCTTTTGCTGGTAGGACGTTATGTGGAGTGGATAGCCAAATATAAGCAGAGAGTTCGAATGGAAGATCTGGTAAGACCTCTGCCAGCTCATTGCAACCGTGTTCTTGCTGATGGCCGGGAGGAGGTCATTGCTGCAAGGGAGTTGCGCAAAGGGGATACGGTTCGTGCAGCGGGAGGGGAGGTTTTGCCTACCGACGGAATTCTTCTGGAGGGAGAGTGCACTGTCGATGAGTCAGTTTTGACGGGGGAGAGTATTCCTGTTGTGCGAAGAGCGGGGGATCGGCTGCTGGCAGGCTCTCGTGTGGTCTCCCGGGAAGCCAGCTACCGGGTGGAGAGCCTTCCCCATGAGAGTTCCCTTTCGGTTCTTTCCAGGTTAGCCGATATGAGTGGAATGGAGAAATCGCGGATAGAGCAGGTCGCCCAGAAGCAGATTCCCTTTTTCTCATTTGCTGTAATCTTTATAGCGCTGGCTACCTTTCTATACTGGTTTTTTTACGCAGGAGCTGATGTAAGATCAGCACTGGAGGCAACCATCTCAGTTTTAATCATCAGCTGTCCTTGCGCTCTGGCTCTTTCCGTTCCTACGGCTATCGGCTCTGCCCTTTACCTGGGATTGACCCATGGCATTATGGTGCGAGACGGAGGCGTGCTGGAAGCTTTGAATAGAAGTGTTCGCTATTTTTTTGATAAAACAGGAACTATCACAAGAGGCCGTCCAGCGGTTGTGGATCATTTAATATTTCAAAATGGGATGCCCGTGGAAGCCGAATCGGGCATGGAAGTAGCGGCCATCTTTGATCGAATGCGCTTTATGGAGCAGGGAAGTTATCATCCTGTGGGCAGATCTCTTTTCGAGTTCGCGAGACACCGGTGGCAGGAGCTTACAGGCGAGAAAGGTCGCAGTAAACAGGAGTTTTCGGGACAAAAACATGAACTGGCAGGGAAGGGCGTTTTTCTTGAATGGGAGGGGGGAATCACTGTGGCGGGTAACCTTGATATGCTGCAGGAGTATGGAATTGAGCTTCATCCCTCAAGCAATGCATTTCGGAATAAACATCACGATAGTATCATAGTTGGGCTGGGAACCGATGGTGTTTTGCAGGCACTCTTTGCTCTACAGGATGAACCCCTGGAGAGCGCAGCACCTATCTTTGACAAATTGCTGTCTCAGGGAGGCAGCGTTTCCATCCTGACAGGGGATCGAAAAGAGTCGGCTCTGACAGTAGCACGCAGTGTCGGTCTGTCAGAAGAGTCGGTCCATGCTTCCCTTTTGCCGGTGGATAAAGAAAAATTTGTCAACGAGGCGGTAAAGGAGAGTGGTAATCGCGTTTGTATGGTGGGCGATGGATATAATGATGCAGTGGCTCTGTCGCGAGCAAGCGTGGCTGTGGTCATGGCAAAGGGAGCCCCTCTTTCGCTGGAGCATGCGGGGGTCATCCTTTTGCAGAATGATCTCAACGGCCTGCTTCGGGCAAAATCCCTTGCAAAAAGGGCTATGTTTACCATCAGAAGCAATCTGGCCATGTCTTTGTTATACAACAGCATCATGATTCCCATTGCAGCCTCTGGCCATCTTTTGCCGGTATGGTGTGCCCTTTTCATGTCATTGAGTTCTCTGACGGTTGTGGGAAATTCCATTCTTCTGCGACTTCGTGGCCTGCCGGAGCGATAAAAAGCACTTGTATGGGACAGCGTAGCCTTCTAAGCTGGAGTAGGCGAAGCTTGCTTCGTCGGGGGAGAGAATGGAAGCTATAATATTTACTTTGCCCATAGCTCTGGGGATAGGAATCATCTTCCTGGTAGCGTTTTACTGGGCCTGGAAGTCGGGTCAATTCGATAATGTAGAGGGGCCGGCAGAGCGGATGATACATGATGATGATGACGATGATCAGTAACCTGCGGTCGTCAACCATTAGCAGTTTTGAATGTATTCTATGGACAATCTTCCTTTATCACTGACTTCTTTGAATCGTAATTTTTTTCTGGTGGGTCCTTTTGTGGCCGGGATTCTGGCATTTGTCCACTGCTCGGTTATGTGCGGGCCGCTGGTGCTCCTGTTTCGGCGTCAGTGGGCTGGCTACCAGCTGGGTCGTATTGCAGGTTATACGGCAGTCGGTGCTCTTCTGGGCGTCATTGGCCTCTCGCTGGATAAGGCAGGCATGCTCCTTTCCGTGCAGAATTTCTCCATTTACATTGCGATCTTTCTCATGCTCCTTTATGGAATCGGTCGCCTGCTTCCTGCGAAAAGCGCCTGGAAGGGGCCCTCTTTTATCTATCTCCCTTCTCGATGGATCGGTCATCTGCGCAGGAACCAGAGGATACCGGCCGTGATCTCTGTAACTCTGGCGGGAGTTCTCTCTGCGTTGATTCCCTGCGCCGTGCTCTATCCTGTCTGGGCCCTTGCGGCCGGGTCAGGATCACCACTTTACGGAGCCGGTGTTGCATTTGCCTTTGTGATGGGCACCATTCCAGGACTGCTTGCCATTCAGCTTCTCACCGGGAAGTTATCGGAACGGATTCCTTTTTTGAAGGGAAATTTTTTTCGCACGGTTTCTGTAGTGCTGATGCTTGCTACCGGAATTGCCATGGTGGGCTGGCGGGAGAAGTTTGCACCCCGCATGGATTTCAGTGAAGAGGCTGCTGGAAAAGACATACAGTGTTTGCCGGGCCATGAGAACGATCCTGCGCCTGCGGCGAAGTCGGGTGAAGAGTGAAAAGGATGAGTCCTTAACCATTCAGAATGTTAGCCAGATCCAGCGGGCAGATATTCGATTTTCCTAATTTAACCGTGTGAGTGGGGCCACAGGCGACAGGAAAAAGGATTACTCTGTAACTATTGAAACTCCTTATCGATGTCGGGAATAGACAGGCGGATAGGAAAATGCATGGACTCGATTGGTCGGGTAAGCTGAACGAATTTTTTGCCGCTTATATTGTCCGGGGTTTGCAAAACTTGAAAGAGACAAGGGCGGAAGTTGCTTCCTATCTGGATCTATTCGAAACACCGAAGAGCCGGTCAATGCGCAAGATGATGGACTTTTGCAGGTTGGAAGGTTTCGCAGAATTGAGTGTTGATCTATGGCACAAAGAGCTTCTACGGCAAACCAGCATATTGTTTCTTTTTACTGTCTCTCTATTGATCTTTGATTGTATCTTCAAAAACCAGAAATATTTTCAATCTTGTCTCTGTTCAGGTAACGACCGGTGCTGGAATCTCAGGGATGGAGTGGAAGGAGGATCATTTGGAAAGATTCAGAAGCAATTGCCAGAACTACCCGGAAAGATCCGGAGCAAATTTCTTTTTGCGATTTTCTTTTTTCATCTTGTTTGTCTTATTAATCACAGATTTCAGTCTTACTTCCTGTATGGTGACCGACACCCTTGGTCTCACCACTCCTGGGGAGGAAGATCAAACCACGCTCATAGCCCTTTTGCTGGTGCTGGGATCCTCAGGGAAAAAAGAGGGAAATACGGAAAGCCCGGGTATATCCATCACAGAGGGAACAACGACCCTTTCTGAAAATGGAGGTACGGGAAGTTATCATATTGTTCTCAATACAAAACCCGATGGTGATGTATCCATTGATGTTGCGAGTCCAGATCCTGACGAGGTGAAAGTTTCTTCCGATGGTGGGGCTACAGAAGCAACATCGCTGAATATTCTTTTTTCAACTGAGAACTGGGACATAGCGCAAACCGTTACACTTGTGGGCCAGGATGATGACATTGTGGATGGGAATCAGACGGTATCTATTGAAAATACAATCAATTTGGTATCAACCACAGATTCAACCGGATATGGATCGCTGGATCCTGAGGATGTTACTGCTGAAATTACAGACGAGGTCTCTTCCGGAGAGAAGTATGCTTATAGCCTGGACTCCATAGATATGAATCTGGTTTTTGTTTCGCCGAAATCTTTTCCTACCGGTCTGACTGATTCCGGAAGTTCAAGCGTAGTCAGTGCTATTGCCATAGGGGAGACAGAGGTTACCTATGAGCTCTGGAATGCTGTCTATACCTGGGCCACGACCGATGCGGGTGGAGGAACAAGAGCTGACGGAGGAGTTTTATATTATTTTGCGAATTCGGGTCAGCAAGGGGCCAGCGGTAACATAGCATGCACTACAATTAACCATGTGGGCAATAGTCAGCATCCGGTAGAGTGCATCAACTAGATCGGAA
>JBNLFC010000205.1:0-6807 GCA_050305335.1 Leptospirales bacterium | reverse complement strand
ATCGAATTCGTTTTCCATAATCTTCTGAAAAATGTTGCTCAGTTATCTCAAAGGATTTTGCCACACCCTCCCGGATCGCAATACTGGGAACCACAATAATAAACTTACTCCAACCATACAGGCGATTCAATTCATAAATGGTGCGAGTATAGACGTAGGTTTTCCCGGTACCGGTCTCCATCTCCACATCCAGATTGATTCTGCACACTGAAGAAGAGTGGAGTTCATTGGAAGCAGGGAGAGCATACTTTTTCTGCACTTTACGAATATTCTCAAGAAGAACAGACTCCGAAATCTGGATCTTTGCATTCCCGAATCCATCTGAAAAAATCCGCCTCTGTGCATCCCGGCCAGTATCCATTCGATAGGTGGGTTCTGAGATATTGGGCTGTCCGGCGAAACAATCGACCACCGCTTCCACAGCGTCTTGCTGGTATTTCTGGTGTTTGAATCTGAGTTTCATACGGACTTTCCTGTTTTATCCTGCACTGGAGTCGATTTATCCTGCACCGGGACCGATTTATTCTGCACTGAACCTTTGATCTACAAGCTCCCACCGGGGAGTTTTCCTGGGGCCGGTATTCCGGATTTTTTCAGCACGACTCAAACTGGTCAGCAGATTTCCTATTTTATTCTTTTTCTGATCTGTATCCAGTCCATCACTGAGCTTATCCCAGAGCAAACCATCGAGATCTTCCCGATTGGCAGCACCGAACTCTACCAGATAATCAATAATTAGTTTTTTGTAAAAATCATCATCCTGTGCCCGTGTCTTTATATACTCTGCTTCGCTGGCAGTCATTCTGGCGATATCCGCTGACACATGAATATTCGGTTTTCGACCTTCAACCAGACCGAGATTTCGCAGGTGCCTCAATGCTTCTTCAGAAATCGGGAGCCTTTTTTGAATCCGGTCCAGACCAAGAATCTCTGTGAGACTTAAATCTGTTTTTTGCATTAACATTCTAGTGTATGCTGGATCAACGATCTTTCCATAAATGGTCAATCTTACAAGATCGGGATCGGAAATATCGTAATCAGGAAGTGGAAAAAAACGACGAGCTTGTTTCAGATGCATTTCGTGAATTCCATAACCCATTGTATCAATCATATTCAGCTCGACCATGGCTTGAGCAAGCAATGGATTCCTGTATTTGCGTGGAGTCTTCTCTCCTGCAACATACTCGTCAGGACGCCCTTCGTAAAAGCCACCCTCATTTTCAAACTGAAGTCGATCAGGAAACTCGGTGACCAGAATCCGTGCATTCCTTGCATAATCCTGGTGCACAATGCAATTATGAAGGGCTTCCATAATTACTTTTTGGTCATACTTTGCAGCTTCCACGGGCAGGAGCTTTTCATCGGGCAGGATTCGAATTTGTATATTTCGAATCCGCTTGTACAGTTCCGTTGTAGCCAGCAACAAAGGTGGCGAAAAGTGTTCGTAGGCGCGTTCGGGTCCTTCCAGTTTCCAGGTAATCTGTGCAGGATGGGGAGATAGTAAATGAATGGAACTTCCTTTCCCCAGAAGCAGAAGCGCCGCCCGGGTGATTCGGCCATCACGAATCAGCTTTATCCTTTCCAGAAATGTTTTCAGTTCCCATGATTCCACTTTACCGGCTTCAAATCGGTTCGCATATTTGCGGGCAAACGATTCCCGGGCCACTGTCAGTGCATCTGCATCAAGGTCAGCAATGGTAGACCCGGGAACAATTTGCGCTGTCCAATCGGTAACCAGAGTCTGGGCTCTGATTTCATCCAGCTTATCGAGCCCCAGGTTGGTCAGGCTCTCCCCGGAACGAGCATAGTAATGCCCCTTCCATGCGATGGGAATTCCACGTGGAGCGGGCGGAATCTCAAAGAGAATGACCCGGCCACCAGGAGTCACTATATCATAAATATTGCGAAAGGTAACCGACGGCTCCGTATCATCGGCAATCTGCATTTTCGTTGATTGCAAACGCTCTGGATCGGCTCGATAATCGCTTCCGGTAATTTTTCTACTCCTGTTTTCTATCCCGAATACAAGCCATGCACTCTCAATGCTCCGCAGGTTCGCCTCATTGGAGAGAGCAGAATAATACTCCCCGATCCGATCGGTTTTAAAATCATTCCCGGCATGTTTAAACTCGATCACTTCGTTTTCCCAGGTATCGATCAGCCGCTCAAGGAGAGATTGTAGATCTTTATCTTCCATTCAGGCCCTTCCTAAATCGTGCGGATCTCCGTTCCCGGCGACTTCTGTTTAAAAATCTGTTCCACATTGATCCTTACACTATCATTTTGAAAGCCTGCGTCCCGAAATACGGCACGAATGGGTGCACGATCGGCCATCTTCTCCACCAATTTTTCCGTAATCTTGCCACTTTTAGCGAAGCAGGCTGCCAATGCGTTCCCATCCACGAAAAAAACATCCTGCTTTTCCACTTTCTCCCGGACTATGGGCAAAGCCAGATCCACACCCCAGTCCAGCAATACTTGAAATAGCAGATCCTCTTCGCTTCGATCTTCTTTGATATTTTCGATGAGTCCGGTCAGCTTCGCCTGATCCGTAGCATCCGGTGTATAATAGACATCAGCCATACAGGAGGAGTCTACCTTGAGTACACGAAAGCCAATATCCAGAGGCTTATTCACTGCAGAGGAAACCGGATCTTCAGACTCTACATCTACAGGAAGCTCCATTTGAGCATCATCCTTTTGTACGGTTTTCGCCTGCTTCCCCTGGAGTTCCGCAGCAATTTTCCTGCCTGCACGGCGGATGCGCTCTTTAGAGACTTCAGAATTGTGTGGAGGTAAGTTATTGCCTATGCAAAAGTCAAAAGCTTCCTTCTGTCCTCTCTTCTTAGGATTTAATTCCTCGGATATTTGAACCATTATAAATTTACAAAATGATTCACTCCTCATGTTATATCTATAGACTGCCTCTGCCGTAGTGGAGGAACCAGCAAAAAAATCCATTACAATACCATCTCTCCCAGCACCAATACTTATCAAATAATCCATCAATACTATAGGCTTTGGGTAATTATAATACAGACCCATGTTTTTGATATATGTTTTAGATGTTTCTGTTGTCCCCATATTACGCAAAACAGAGAGAATATTCCTCGGGTTATCATTTTGCTTGCGATATCTCACCGCAGCATTTGCATTAATATAAAAACGAAGAGGCGCTCCCTCATCATCAATCTCACTACACGCTCAGGCGAGTTTTCCTGGTAAACCGACTCTATATGGTCGATCAATTTTTCCGTTACATCAACAAGTGCATCAGAGTCTTTCCAGAGGGATTTGAAATTCTCTACCAGGTGCGCTGTATGCGTCTGGCCGGTAATCTTCGAGATGGCATTAAACCATTGATCCCCTTTCTGATAACCGAGATCGACCGATGTAAACCCATGCGCACCAAGGTAAGCCGTCTGGCCGGCACTATTTCCAATGTATATGAAGGGTGGGATGCTTCGCTCAGCTCTGTTACTTCGAAATCGGGCCTTTTTCTTGATCCAATCGGCGCATTCACGAGCCACCGCGCGCTGGGTGAGCTTATTCTTTAGCCGAATTTCAAAATCAGTCCCATAGACACTCCTTTCGATGGCAGGTCTGGGGATATAGAACTCTCGCTTTTCTTTTTTTATCACATCCGAGGCTTTTTCCGGAACGAAAGAGGGGTTGTCAAAAATGAACTCCAGCTCCGAAACTTTTTCCAGTTCCTCTTTCAAAGCTTCATAGGCATAAATTGAAAATGCAGCGGCCACGATTTTCAATTTTGAACCTTCCATCAAATTGGTGCGGATATCTTCGCCAAGTAATGTATTGAGATTGTCAATCAGTTCCATTTCACCAGATCCGCCCGCTCTGCCTGCATTTCAGGACCGGATGTAAGCATATCCCATGCATGCGGCCATTCAGCAAGACAAAATGTATAGTCCGTATAGAAATGGTTGAAACACCTACCACTGCACGAGGCAATGGGAAAGACAGAATAGCGAAAATTATCGTTTCGATATCCCAAACCCATCCTCCCTATCCTACCCATCCTGTATCCCCCCAAAAAAATCTGAGAGCGTCTCCGTCCATCTGCGGATACTCCCGCACACCAACGCTCTCCGCTGATCGCTTATTTCACTTGACCTGCCAGGTCTGGCCGGGAGACATTCACGCTCATGACCACCTATGACTGGATCGCGCTGGCCATCTTTCTTTTGCAATACGCGGGTTATCATATCCTCTACTTTAATATAGCTGAAAACAAAAAATGGATTACCAGAGAGAGCACCGTACGTAAGTACAGGAAAGCCTGGGTAGAGGAAATAGCAAATAGCCAGAACCACATCTTCGCGGTGCAAACCATTCGAAACCTGGAGATGTTGAATACCTTCCTGATCTCGCTCACCATGTTGATCATCGGTGGGATTGTATCGATTCTATCCGTTAACGTAAACTGGCTCGAGGATCTAGATTGGATTACCCTTGTCAAATTGTTGAAGATTCATCCCATAGCCATCAAGCTCTTTGTTGCCCTTACCCTTATGGTAATCGCTTTTATGAGCTTCATCTTCAGCCTTCGCATCAACTACAATATGAATTTCACCATAAGCATGAGCGGTATCCGTAAAGAGGATCTTTCCTTTCAGGTGGAGCAGGTTCAACGCTCAGCGCGCCATTTCATCATTGGCATCCGCGCCCTTTATCATGCAATCATTCCTGCGATCTGGATTCTGGATACGACACTGATGATTTTTACCACGCTGGTTTCGGTGATCGTTCTTTTTCGATTTGATTTCTTAAAGGGAAAAAGGCTGACAGATCATGACACCTGGTAAAAGCCTATTCTAGATCTCTAGAAATATTCGAGCCATGACACACGTTGCTGTTGCAAAAACTCAAATCCAATTTTTCAAGGACAAACATGATGACCCAGGAGAAGAGCCCATTCCGCATTGGAGTAGATCTGGGAGGCACCAAAACCGAGGTGATCCTCCTTGCACCGGATGGCCGGGAGCTATTTCGAAAACGTCGCCCCACTCCCCGGGATGATGGTTATGATGCCATACTGGAGAATATCAGAATCCTGGTAGATGAGGCAAGATCGGAAATATCCTCATTCGCTTCGGGTGCCACTTCCTATACCCTTGGGATGGGCATTCCGGGCGCAATGAACGAGAAAACTGGACTGGTAATGAATGCCAATACCACGGTACTGATAGGACATCCCCTGGCCAGTGATCTGCAACGACTGTTGAACCATCCTATTACCATCGAAAACGACGCCAACTGTTTTGCACTGGCAGAAGCAAAGGCGGGCGCGGCTGTCAGTTACTCCACAGTATTCGGAATTATCATGGGAACAGGTTGTGGTAGTGGTATTGTCATGAACGGATCGGTCTGGCATGGAAGCCATGGCATTGCAGGGGAGTTTGGCCACTTCAGCATTCAGGCCGATGGGCCTCTGTGCTGGTGTGGACATAATGGATGCATTGAGATGTACCTCAGCGGAACCGGTGTATCGGCGCACCATAAAGAGCGCACTGGCCAATCCCTGACCATGGAAGAGATTGTCACAGGTTTTCACAACGGCGATCAGGAGTGCAAACTCAGTATGGAAAAGCTTTTTGAGGATTTCGGCAGAGCTGTGGGCGGAATCATTTCACTTCTCGATCCCCATGCCATCGTGATTGGTGGTGGGCTATCGCAAATCGATGAGCTCTATACTCTAGGAGCAGAGAGCGCATACAGGCATGCATTTCATCCGGACCTGAGAACCCCTATCCTGAAAAACAGCCTGGGAGATTCCGCAGGAGTCATCGGTGCAGCCTGGATAGGGATCTGATCCACAGATTTCGCAGATTGGCGCAGATTCTGGGGAATGCTATCGAGAGCAAATCGCGTGATTGAAAGAGTTTCATCGTGACCTTCGAACCAGACGAGCATGGCACACCTGATAGCGGAGCATGGATTGCGAAGCGATGGCGACCCTGGCACAGGAGGTGACGGAGTCGCCACTCAGGTGTGATCATGACTCGTCCCAGGACGGGGAGGATAGGGAGGATCTGGTGCTTTGAGATCAAATTCGGGAACATTGTAGGCGATAATTTAACAATGTTTTTAAAGTAACTCAAAAGTATATTTCTGGATGTAAAAAACAGACCAATTAAATGTGAATCCCGGCGTGCTATCCTCCCCATCATTCCCATCCTGTTCAAATTTCCCGGTTGCAGTCAGAGACTCTCTGTAGATTCTTTGAAACATGGAAAAATCATCTTCTCCCCTGTGGCAGGGCCGTAGCTCAGGCAGCGTAGACGATATCATGATCGATATGGGAGAGAGCATCTCTCTGGACATCCATCTCTACCGGGAAGATATTGCAGGATCCAGAGCCCATGCACGAATGCTTGAGAAAATTGGTATTCTCTCAGAAGAAGATCTAAAATCCATTCTCGAAGGTCTGGATCAGGTAGAGCTTGAGATCCGCCAGGGGCGTCTTCCCCTACGACCGGAGCTGGAAGATATTCATACCCATGTGGAGACGAGGCTTGTGGAGCTGGTGGGGGAAGCAGGGAAACGCCTGCATACTGCCAGATCGAGAAACGACCAGGTGGCCCTGGATACCCACCTATTCGTCCAGCGAACCTCCAGAGAAATTCTGGAGAAAATAACGTTGCTTCTTTCTGCTCTATTAAAACGCGCCGAAGAAAACGTTGAGGCTATTCTACCGGGCTATACTCATCTTCAGGTGGCACAGCCGATCCGCCTGAGCCACCATCTCATGGCCCATTTCTGGGCTTTCTTACGTGACGCAGAGCG
>JBNLFC010000204.1:0-6808 GCA_050305335.1 Leptospirales bacterium | reverse complement strand
TTTGAAAAAGGTTCATGCTCCATAGGTTTTGTTGACGTATCTGGCCGCCCCCTGCGGCGAACTTCTCTCAGATCTGGCGCAAGGTCAATGAGCTATGTGTCCCCCGTGGCACTCTCCGACCTTTCGCCCGACAGAGCGCTATGACGTGTCATGGTCACACCCGGGTCGACTCGCTGTCCATCCTTGTCCAGAGCGTCGACCGCTTCGCACTCCATGCTCCGCTGTCGGGTGTGCCATGCACGTCAATTTTCAAGGGCTTCTCAATCATCGCTGGCGAGTGCCCGGGGGATTCAATAGTTTCTGACTTTTGCAATCTGTAGTAGTGCGCCGCAAAGGGCGTCCTATGCGCAGACTTTCATGGTTTGAAGGGCCGCAGGGTCGGGCTGTCGCATCGAGGGACTTCCCACCTGCGGTGGGCCCCTCCTTCGATTGCTCCATCCCTGGCGGGAGGCAGCGAATCCTACGGTGTTTTCCCGGTAAGGTGTGATTGTTTCACACTCCTTTTTTTGGTGTGTTGCACCTTGAGGGGATTGTGGTTGTTAAAGAGCTATGGCTACAGATTTTCAATCTTCGTTCTGAATAAGGCCAATAATTTTTGTTGGCAAAGATCGATCCAGGGAAGCCGCTTGAGCGGCGAGGAACGCCACAGTTGGTCTTAGTTGTGCGTAGTAGCAAGAGTCTACGATATGTCGAATACTGATTCAGCAAGCAGTAGCTTTCCCAACTGCATTCCATCTACCAGGCGTATTTTAGTCCCTTCCTCGTCGAGACATTGTGCCTCCTGGTAGGCCGCTTCTGAATACGTTCCACTTGTAATAAACAGGCCAAAGTCAGTCCCATCTTTCTCCATGCCAACCCGCAACTGATTGATTTCATCGACTCCAACAGGATTCGAATCATTCCAATGCTTTGCTTGAACAGAAATTTTGATCGGCAGCAAACCAAAAACAAAATAGTCAACTATCAGATCGGACCCATTGTCCTTTGATCGCGGCACAATGAGGATTTCGGCGGCTCCCATCTTATTGAAGAGATTCCTGTGCAACCGCTCAAAACCAAAGTTCTCAATTTTACCTTCACGAATCTCTTCCAGAAGGCTGTTGATTTCTGCATTTAGATCGCTGCAATCAACACAAGTTTGGTACACCTTCAAGCGTGAAATCAGTTTGCATCGGGCCTGACTACGAGGTATAGGGTTTCCACTGTTTAGCCACTCTACTCTTCTGGAAAAGGCTGTATCTTCTTCTACTTTGTCAGCTCTGGTTAAAATCATTTGAATATCATCACTCCCGTTGGCCTTTCGACCAGATGGCAAAGAGGGCATCTGACAGCGTGCGGCCATTTAACCAGACGGGGCATGGCACACCTGACAGTGGAACAGGACGTGCAACGGTCGATGCCGTGGACATGGATGGACAGAGCATCGACTCAGGTCGTGCCCATGCCCCGTCACACGGAAGGACAGCGCGGGGCAGAAGTGCTCATTGTCATCTTTTGCTTGTCCCGGATAAAAAATCATACGAAACTGATAGTATGGGAACGATCTTTCAATTCTTTGACAGGATTACGGCTGCAATCCCACCCAATCTGGTCAGGGCCATTCGGCTGGGAACCATAGTTTTCTGGGTGGGCCTTGCCATTGCTATATCCATCTACTCCTGGCGCTATGGAGTGGAACATGCGCCCCGGATGGGGCAGGATCTCTATCTGGCCGAGATCAAAGAGAAGATCCAGAAAGATAAAAATCTCGACCAGCGTGCTCCTGTCACAGTGGAGAATCTAAATGATATACTCACCGAAGGGGACCAGGCGCAGATTCCCGAGGTCCAGGGGAGAATTCGTGAAGGGTTGGATTCTCACCTGGAGACTGCCGAACCCGCTCCCTCCTCGTTTCCCCCCTTCCTGGGCAGTAAAAAGGCGCTGGTCTACCCGGAACAGGGCTATAGACCCTCCAGGGATGAGGGAGTGGCTGGAGGGCGTTCCAGCAGCGAGGAACCTGGAATCAATATTTTGCCCATGAGTCCAGAGGAAAAAGAGCCAGCCAGAGCGCCCTTGAATTCTCCTGAGAATGGCAAAAAGGCTCAAAAAACAGAGCGGCGGAACGCTGGCTCCTCTTCAGAACAGCGTCTTTTTCCTGTAGAATGATACAAACTGATTCACCTTTTTTCTCGCCCCCTCTGGACCGATGATGGAAATGGCGTCTGAATTGAATGCAATCCTGGTATCTTTTTAAGAGGCACCATTCATCCAGGTTTTTTGTAGCACCCCTGTTTCGAGGGGACGTACCAAGGCGCTCTTGATTTTCTTACTGGATAGGGGGAGAGTAGCGGTCATGGGGAGTCGTCTCAAAAAGGCCTCTATTTTGGTTTTACTGACCCTGGCCATAGGGCTATATTTTTCGTATCCTCTTGGGGCAGAAGAGGGAGGGGAAGATAGAAGCAGGGTGGAGTACGATCTCGGCATGAATCTTTCTATGGAAGGAAAAGTCCAGGAGGCCATGGCCCACTACCGACTTGCTTTGCAGGGAGAAGGGGATATGGCCGATTCTTCCAGGATTCAGCTTGTTAGAAATCTCGCCCGTACGGGTGCCCCTCTTCCAGAGGTAAGAGCCCTTTTGCAGGCCATTGAAGACCCCGTCATTCAGGGCAGAGCCTATTTGAATGCAGTGGCGGAGTATGCAGGGAGCTCTCATCTGGAACCGGGAGTGGAGCTTGCCATAGAATATGCCCGGCAAAACGCTGATTCAGCGTTTGCCGATGATGCTCTGTTCCTGGCAGCTTTGATGGAGTTTCGAATGAAGCATTACCGGGTATCACGCTCCATTTTAATGGAGATTGTCCAGCTGGGAGATAGGTCCGATATGATCGACGACGCCTATTATTTTCTTGCCTGCATCTATTTTGTCCCGGGTGATACCTATAATCCCTCCATGGCTCTTGCAATATTGCACAAATTCCAGAGAAACCTGGACAAACCCTGGTTTCGGGACTCTCTGTGGAGGGAGAGCGTGGTTCGGTTGTTGATGCGATACGGATGAGGTGAAAGATTTGAGAAATGCTGGAGCAAATACAGGAAAATTGCGAAATCCGTTTAGCTGGCTAATCTTGCTATTAATTTTCGCATTCCCTCTATCCAGGGTCTATGGCGAGATATACACTCCCCCGGGCTACGTTCAGGGGCAGACTCTGGGCGGAAGCGGATATGGCATTGATTTTGGCGTTATGAAACTGGCAGAAGATTACTATCTTTCGCTCACTCCCTCTGCACGTTTTCATCTGTGGAAGATCTCCGTGGGACTCGAGGTGCCCCTTCAGGTTCTTGTTTATGATAAGGATCCAAAAGGAACAGCAAAAGTGCCGTCTCTGAGATCGGGCACTTACAACGACATAGGGGATCTTGCAAAATTAATCACTTACGTGAGTTATGGAAACCATCTGTACTATGACCCCGATGCGCTATTCAGCTGGTCCGTCTATGTGGGAAAAATGAATGATGGATATATTGGTCACAGAACCATTGTTAATCGCTATGTAACATCATACGATCCTACCTATTATCGCGCCGGACTTATGGCGGATATCAACAACCGCTGGGGCGGTGTGGAAGTATTTCGATCGGACCTTTTCCGCAACGAAGTCTCAGGCGGACGTGTTTACATTCGACCGACTCATATCGTTGCAAGTGTTCACAATCTTTTTGTAGCTGGAAACGGCTTTGAGTCATCGGATGTGCACAGGGTCGCTGCAAAAGAGCCAAACGTGCGATTCTATCAGGAGAGACTCCCCCGCTCAGGGGAGGGTGGTCGTCTGGGGCAACAGACGTTTCTGCCTCTGGAAGAGGAAAAAAAGAACTACAGGGATGATTTCCATCTGGAAGAGATAGAGGATCCAGCCAGCGGAGATGTGCAGGTGAGGGCTGTTAAGAATCCTGAGAGGAGCAAATCTGAAGATCGACCTGCTGCATCCACCGGCGCTGGAAACCAGCTTCCCTCAAAAAAAGATTCGCTGGATCACTCACAGGATCAACAGCAAAGCAGTGCCGGGACAAACGCAGCGGAAGTAAATCCCCGGGAGTCGCGGCCAGCATCCACCGGTGCAAAGGACAGCGATACCACGCCAGCTGTCGTACCTCTGGATCAAAAGAAGAATGAAAAAACTCCACAAACAACTTCCGAAGGTAGCGAAGAAGTAAAACCCCTGAATGAAAAGAAAGAGGAAAAGTCCACGAGACAACCCATGGTTCCCTGGAAATCCGGTTTCTGGGATAGGTGGGCCATTGGTTACTCCATGGTCAAAGATGTGAATGCCCCATTGACTCTGGAACACGATGGCTCCGGCAATCTTGTGTTTGATCCTGGAACAGGACTCCCCAGATCGTTGAATACAGATTCCATTGCTATTGCCGGTGTGGATACTGAACTAAGACTCTCTCCGTTTGACTGGCTGGACTTTACTCCATATGTGGATTTCAACAAAGTTCGAAATCTGGATAAGAGTCATGGACTTCACATTGGAATCGACACTCAGCTTCGTCTAACGGATACGCTCAGGCTCACCATCAGACCTGAATATCGTGAGCTCACAGCCAATTATATTCCCACATACTTTGATTCTTACTATGTGATTGAGAGAACTGGATACAATGCATCGGCGTCGAATCAGGAAGGGGAAACCAAGTTGAACCACCTGAGATCGCTGCCCACTTCAGGAGCTCTGACCAAGGGGGGAATATTCTATGCAATGCTGGACTGGACCGGATGGGTGGTCTTAGAGTTCAGTTATGAGGACTATGCAGGAATTAACAATTCCCGGGTTTTCGCAGGCCTTTACGTTCCATCCATATTTGGTTTTTTTCTCAACGGCTACTACGAAAAGAAGTATTTCGACAGTTATAAAGAAGCTTTCCAGGTGGATGACCGATCCCTTCTTGCCGGTGAAGTGGGCTACTCTCTCTTTGGCGGTTTTTATGTGAAAGCAACCCTTAGACGCACCTGGGAAAAGGATTCATCCGCTTCAACATATGTGAGCAAAGACGAAATCGTTTACGGGTTCGGTTTCAACTCTGCCCTTTAAGCAATTGCCATGTCAGCTGGAGCCTGCTGACCCGGCTCAGTTTCAGAGCCGGGTCAATGATTTTCTGACGGATCGAGAGGGGCTCTCTTATTGAGACATAATTATTTTCTACTGAAAACAGCTTTTCCTACCGATGGATGGTGTATGGAAAATACCGGAATTAATAGTGCACTGAATGATATGATAGAGCGGGGCCAGTTGAGCCAGCGGAAGCTGGACGAGCTGATTCGTTTGAAGTCTATAGTGGATGGATATGCAAAGACGGCCTATGTATCCGGCGAGGAGGCTGAACTGCTCAAGGAGCGATACGGCGCCTACCCTGATATCAGAACATGGGGTGACTACTTCCAGTGTGAGATCGCCGCGCAATTCTTCGATCTGGAGGAGCAGGCATTCGCAAAAATCGTAGATACCGTACGGTTTGATCTCATTTCAGCAATCATGATTTTTCATGAAAAAAAAGAGTCCTTTTTCCAGATGGTGGAGGAAGAAGCCATTGCTGCCCACGCCATCTCCCGTGAAGAGTGGGGGCAAAAAGAGGAAGAGTGGGTTCAGCTTCAAATTCTATCACGCTATTATCAGGAAATGGGACTCGCGCAGGCAGAGGTATCGTCCATGGATCGTCAATGGTTTGATTCCTTTCTGGCTGATCGGGGAAGCGTGGCCGGCTGATAGGCGAAAAAGCGCAGCAAGGAGGCAAAGAGAGGTGAGACATCATGCCATAAAAATGGCCACGATTCCGGTAGTCTTGCTTGCAGCCCTTTTGATTTCCCCTCTTCTTCTGGCAGAAGATGCGAAATCTGAGCCTCCTTCTCCGGAAAAAGCTTCCTCATCCAGCTATGAGACACAGGCCCGCTACCGAAAACGTATATACCATAAAAATTCCCTGGAACAGGGATCCATACTGCTCCGGCAGGCCAGGGAAGTGACCGACGAAGGGGAGGCCGAGCATGGTTTGAGTTTGTATCGTCAATATGTGATACTCTATCCTGACCACCCGGAGGTGATCGACGCCTGGATGGAAATAGGCCTTTTACTCAAGGGGCTGAAGCGAGACAGAGAGGCTATTGCCGCTTTTCTGGAGGTCTATCGACTGGATTTTGGAGGAGAAAAAGGGGGAAAAGCCTATTTGAATGCAGGGCGGATCCTGCTGGAAGAGGGGGAGTATATTCGAGCTCAATCGATTCTGAAAGAGGTTATAGAGCGCTATCCCTCCTCTTCCCTCTCCAGAGAAGCTCAAATAGAGCTAAAATCTATGGAGCAGTTCCCACTTTCCACTGATTCCCTTGATTCCGCACTGCCTGCTGACCGATATTCGGAATCAGGGGGCTCCAGCAAGGGAGAAGAGATGAAGCCCCCGGTCTTCAGGAGTGAAGGGAAGCAATAATTTTGCGGGGAAAAGAGTGGACCTATCAACGGGTGGAGCTTTTTTTAACATGCGAAAGCGCATGGTTCTCAATGCAACGCACCCGGGGGCAATCCGGATATCTGGTAAGGAGTTACTTGAAGAGCTGAATTGATATGTTTCAAATGTTGAATTATAAAGCTGGCTCTTACGTGATTATCGAAGGGAAGAGAGACGCCAACAATTTCTTCATTATTCGAAATGGCAAGCTCCGGACTATGAAGACCACCCAGGTGGCCGGGGACGATAGTAATACAGTGCTGGGCCCCGGTGACTTTTTCGGAGTGGAGAGCGCCATGGCCAACCACAGCCGGATTGAGACGGTCATTGC
>JBNLFC010000203.1:0-6944 GCA_050305335.1 Leptospirales bacterium | reverse complement strand
GGTGAATATTTTTCCCGATCCTCCCGAATAACCCTCCTCACGGGCTCCCGGAGCTACTTCATTTTCAATGATATTATTTACTGCCTTTTCCGTTTCGTATACCTCAAAAGCTAATCTTGTGGCGTCGGTCCCTTTGCTTTCTCCGTTCTTGATCTGAAAACAGGGATAAAGCAGGGCATCTATTTCGTTGAAAGGAGGTAGTGTTTGAACGGCCGCGATTTTTATTTTAGAAGATGGCATATATTTGATTCTCAGTGGCAGGTATTCGAGCGAGATGACACTATAAAGATCAGACTTTGAAAACGTCGACTGTTTTCAGCATATATTCCGACCAGATTTTGAAACTAGTAGCAAGATCAGAGAGGTGCTTTGCGTTATCTGATACTACCTGGGCGTCGCCGGCAAGGTGGCTCATGGTTCTCTCGATATCACCAGCGGCACGCTTCTGTTCTGAAACACTGGAAAGAATCTGGCCAAAAACCCGGTTGACCGAGTCCGATGATTCTGCAATGCTATGGGTATTGGTAGCCTGGGAGTGGAACATTTCCATGATGCGTGATGTGTGAGTGCCGATTTCCTGAATATCGGTAAACATGCGGCTCAAGTTCTGGGCAACGGAGCGCACCTGTTCGCCACCATTCTGCACCGCATCCATGGTTTCGTCGATCAAGCTTTTTACCTCTTTCACACTGTTGATGGTCTGTTCCGCAAGCCTCGATATTTCTTCCGCCACTACTGCGAAACCTCTCCCGGCATCACCGGCTCTTGCTGCTTCAATGGAAGCGTTCAAGGAGAGGAGATTGGTCTTGTCAGAAATCCCCGTGATGATCGAGGTAAACTCGGTGATGCGGTTGGTAGTCTCTTCGATTCGTTTCATCGCTTCGGTGGCAAGGCCGATCTGTACACCTGATCCGGCTGCGGAATCCGAAGTGGTCATGGCAAGAGAATTGAGCTGATCCATGGTTGTCTTAACTTGTTCGGAGATATTGCTTAAGTGTTTCAGGTTCCCATGGATTTCCTGTATGGAGCTGGCAGAGTTTTGCATACTGCCCGCAATCTCTTCTGTGGATGCGGTGATCTCTTCTATAGCAGAGGAAGCCTCGTGTACCGCTTCTGCCTGTGTGTGCGCTGTTCTGGAGAATTCAGTGGAAGCAGTAGAAAGTTCCAATGCCGATTCGGCAGTTTGTTTGGCTGTATCGTGAATTCCTACGACCATCTGAGCCAGGTTGCTGGAGAGGGCATTTACAGTGGAGAGGAAGTGGGCCATCTCATCCTCTCCCTGGACTTTAATCTTGTGAGTGAAGTCGCCCAGGGACATGGCTTCCGTAAGCTGTATGGCCGCACGAATGGGTTTATTGATACTCCATGCGATCAGAATTGCCAGCAAGAGGGCTATCATGCCTATGATGCCGCTTAATGCAAAAAGAAATAGCATGGTGCTCATTGCTCTTTGCTGCTCCTGCTGTAGCAAAAATCTGGAAAGGTCTGTGGTCATGGATTGCAGTCGATAGATGGATTCCATGGTCTCGGAATATTTCTGGAAGAGAAGGGTGTCCATCTCCGGTGATAGCCTTTCAGTTTGCTGACTCAACACTTTCTGGATGGCATCATCGTAGTATCCATGGGCAACATACATCTGATCCAGTTCTTTGCGAATCATCTCGGCTTTGTCGGAATCCACGGAAGCAAGGGAGGCTACTGTTTGATTGAGTGCATTCAGGGAGAGACTTAATCTTGTCTCTTCGCTATCCAGAGAATCCATATCGTCCACATTCTGGTGGTTTGCTTTGCTCCAGACCAGATATCCGATTTGACCGTAGCAATCGGCAATGTCAGGCAAGTCTTCCAGCCCTGCAATGAGCAGGTAGTACGTCGTTCCGCTGGGATCCAGAAAGATGCCCGTTCTTACAGCTACCCGTTTCATGAGAAGGCGAGTGATTTTGATCGATCCACTATGTTTGCGGTAGTACGCTCCGGCACTACCCGCCGGTTGGTTCAGCGTAATGAGGATACCGGCTTTCAAAGTTTTCCATTCCTCCACCGCGGCTGTGTCTATGCTTTCGATAGGGAGTTTATCTATAGCAGCGATTATGGCAAGGATGGACTCTCTGGATGATTGTACCAGTTTTTCTCGCCCCGGGGAATGGATTTGAAGATTGCCCGTACCGGTATCGCGGTGAATCTGCGTGTAGCGCATGAGCTGATCCAGATGCAGCAGAAAATTGATACCCTCCAGCTTGCGTTGATTATTTATATAAATCTCAACATTCTGTTGAATTGCGACTGCGGTGGAGAGAAAAATTGGGATGGCTGGCAGGAGAATCAATACCAGTAATCGATACCCTATCTTGATTTTCAGGAGATAATGAAAAACGCGAAATTCATACCATCTGTCAGTCTTCAACTTCATAGGTTCTTAATTACCGGGCCACAAATGTTCTATAAAAAAAGGTGTCCAAAAAAAGGTATATCCCTTTATGCTCCGATGGTCTGTTGCGCATATAAAAAAGTATTAAAAATAGAGTGTCAACCCGGAACTGGATTTAAGACTACCATGGTTCTCTGTATTCCCTGCCTGGATATTTTAACGGAGTGACGTCCGTTAAAATCAAAAGATGATTTAACAGAAAAGAGATCTCATCGCTTTTTTCATGCACATTGGACTTTACCCGGATTCCCTCAAAATAATGTGTATATTCCTGGCCAGCTCTGTGGCCTCGCACGCGCAGGGAAGAGGGGAGTGTAAGATCCAATCGACGCCAGCCAGATCGGTCCATTGCTCCGGCTGACACAACCACTTCCTCCCCCCTGGCGTTTCGAAAAAGGAAGTCCAGAGAATGGAGGTACGCCGGACTATGAATCCAGAGGCTCAGGTTCAGCAGATGGCCCTGCACAGGAACAGTATGACGCGGTTTGAGGGTCAATGCATCCTGACCTTTGACTCGAAAGTCGGTGTAAACCATCATGCTATAACGAGCATCGGAACCGGGATAAGCATACTCTTCTATTAGCCTCTCCTCTTCTTCGTAAACGTCAGATGGCGGATGTTTTCGAATAAATGATACTCTGGTGAGAGGACTGGAGTTTCCCCGATCCAGCCAGGGCCGCTTTTGTGAAAAATCTTCCAGCAGTAAGATTCTATAATTGTCAGGATAGTTTTTTAGAGCCGCGGCCAGCGTTGCCACACCGCTTTCCCCTTTTTCCGGGTCAGGTACTGAACGGGCAAAGAGAGATTGAATTGTCACAAGGCAGATCACGGTGGCTAATAAACCGGATAGGCAAAGGAGCCAATTTTTCAAGTGCCTACCGTTGGAGCGAGCCATAGAAGTTGGAAAAAGAGAGCCAATCATCCTCTGTACTGGATAACGGCATGTTTCTCCATATGCTTGAGAACTACCGATGTTGAGAGTCGCCTTTCATGGGGTCATCACCACCATGGAAAAGATTCCCCAGTGCATCCCATTGCCGGAGAAACGGGGATGATAGAAATTCCGCCCCCGAGCGAGGTTTCTCCTGAATTTCCACCAGTTCATTCCCCAGACGAAATTGGAGTGCACAGGCATGAAGATAGGTTCTCTCTTCCTCCCTGGCAAGGTCAAACCGACCATAGAGTGGATCGCCCAGAATGGGTGCGCTGATGCTTTTCATGGCCACCCGGATCTGGTGCGTACGACCGGTTCTGGGCTTGAGCAAATAAAAACGAAGCCCTGGTCTTTGATCGGCCAGAGGATAACTGATGAATCTGGTAATGGCCGGATTTTTCATCTCCCTGGTAAGAATCCAGCCACTCCTTCTTCCGCGTATCATATCTCCAGACACTGTGCCCTGCTTTTTGTAAGGTTTTCTATCGGAGAGCGCAATGTAGTATTTGTTCACACGATTGTGTCGGAATTCATTGCCCAGCAGATTGGCGTTTTTTCTTCCTCGGGCAAAAACCATAACGCCCGATGTGATCAAATCCAGACGGTGGACGGGAAAAAGTCGTTCACCGGGTTCAATACGACCGTCGGCTTCCATGGAACGAATGATCTGTAAAACGCCTTTTCTACCCTCGCTTCCATGAAATGGAATGCCTTCGTATTTATAGACAATCAGATATTTGTCTGTATTGCGGATTACCTCGATATCCATGCAATCGCATTCTATATCAGATTTCGCCCGGTTTTAGACGGTCTCGATAGATCTTTAGTTTGTGCTTATTTAGCAGCATTTCGCGAAACTCTTTCGCGCTTTCGCTCTGCTTGTTTGAAAGCAGTTGTTTTTTGATCGCTTCCTGGACCTGAGCCAGTGATTTTCCTTTGTACTCGTTGTTCTTTCTCAAAGTATACCATTGCGCAATGTCCTGAGGCATAACTTCTACTTTCGGAAGATGTTTTTGAAGGTAAAGTCGCGTGAGGATTTGATTCTTGCGAAGGTTATAGACCAGTTTATAGAAGTCGCTTTTCTGCGCTTCTTTGAATGCCGGAATATCCGCCAGGAGAATGTAAGGCGCGTAGAAGTTTAGATAACGCGCGAAGTCACTCATGGGGATATCCAATCCTCTTTGTCGGAAGGGTTGGACCAGAGTCCCATATGTATAGGGCTTTCCGTTGAGAGAGAAAAGTAGAGCGGTATCGGCAGGGGGAGTGCTGGATTTCATCAACTGGCTCAATACTGCCTCATTCTCCTGGAAATTGAGCTCTTTCTTGCGCTTTTCGACTTCTTCCTGACGTACATTCCTGAGGGCACTCTGGATCTGCCGTCCCGCCTGTTGTTCAGCATAGTTTTTGCGTGCTTTTTCATCCGGGAGCTGTTTCAGTCGGCGTTCCACCACTTTTGGATCGCCTCCCTTTTCATTAATGGCTTTTTTCAATCTTTCTGTGATTTTAGACTGGAATTTCAGGAAAGTATCAGCAAGCTCATCACTCTTCAGATGATACTGCCGATTTTTTCGCGCAATCCAGATGCCGCGACCATCACTTGCTTTAATAAACTTTCCGTTTTCTGCTTTTTTTAGACCTGATGTTAAAAAAGGGATAGGATCGTTGGGGCAGCTGATGCAGTGGGGATCCAGGTATCCTGATAGAAGTTTATAGCGGGGATTTTCGGTTTTATCAGCTACGATTTGATCAATCTCTTCAGATGGAATACCGCTATTCAATTTTTTTAAAAGCTCATCAGCTTCCTCGTTGCGATCCATTTTTTGCTTTCCGTCGGGTGATAGTCCGGAGAGGAAAAGGAATTGAATATCCATCATCTCGAATTTCAGGTCCGATTTTTTGCTTTGAAAATAGTGATCGTAAGCTGCCATGGCTGAGGTCTCTTCCAATAAAAGAGCCTCTTTCGCGAATTCGTTGCTCTTCTCCATCCCCTCTTTTACTGCTTCCAGTGATGCTATCTGGATTAAGGCCAGCTCTTTAAGTGTCATATTTTGCTCATCAACGCTCATGGTCGGGTGTTCATCCCCCTGTCTGAGGAGAGAGGCCAGATTCCGCAAATCCTTGCGAACGATTTTGCCTCCGTCGTATTCTGCCAGTACCTCTCCATCCCTTTTGCAGGAGGTGATTCCAGAGAATACAATGAGTGCCAGAAGGGGCAGAAGTAGAGTGGATGCGACAGAGCGTTGAATTTTCATGTAACTGTTTCCTTTTTCCTTAACCGTTGGAGATATTCCCGGGACACTGGGAAGGGGTCAGAAAGATCCTCATTTCAGAACTATTATTTTTCAAGGGCAGATGACGAGAAAGGTTTTTTTCCTTACCGGGAGTGCACGGGTTAGCAGAATTAAAAAAAAAGATAGGTGGTAACGGGCAAAATGGACCTGGGGCAAGGAGGGGCAGTGCGTCACCTTTCTGTATTGCTGGTTCTGTCGTAATTAAACCGAAAAGGGGGCTGAGCGCTATCGGCAGGCTCTTTTGCATGGCCTCCTTTTTTTCCCGCAGGGGCGGGTGTGCCTGGTTCCTGTCTTCGCTTTTCGCTCTTTTTATCACTTTCACCGCTGGCTAAAGCGTTTTTGGGCGGGATAGTGATCTCTACAGCCGGTCTGGAGCTTGTCGCAGATTGGTCGGAGATTGTTGGGGACTTCCCTCTACGGCCACTCTTCACATCTTTTTCCATCAATCGCTCCCAGTAAGGGGCACCGGTTGCTTGAGGAGGGTGAATCACCTGACCCAGAAGTCTTTCCCGCAGTGTATGAAGACGGATAGATTCATCTACCAGCGAGTTGCGAAGCCTCCCCGCATAGTCGCGATCCTCACGGATGGACTTCTGCAGATGGTCCAGTTCCTCCAGATCGCGTTGGATTCGTTCCATGCGTCGTAGTAAATGCGCAACTTTCAGCTTCATACCGGTATTTAATATCGGACCTGGAAAATGGAAGGTTGTCAAGCTGGAATCCTTTTTTGGGTGAAGTCCAGCATCCTGAAAAAAAAAATGGTAAGCTATGGAAGAGATATGGCGCAATAGCCACGGAAATGTAGTAGAAAAGGGAACCATCCAGAAAGGCGGCTTCAACCTTTACCGAAAAATCTGGCATATGCTGGGCCTTCTCATCCCTGCACTCCTATACCTGGATCCATTTCGGTTTCTGGTCCCCTCTGTTCCTCATTTGACCCGGGTTGTGGGTGTGATAGCACTATTTTCACTGCTCGGGACTCTGGTCTTCCTGGACATAAGCCGGTTGAGATTTCCCGCCCTCAATAGCCTATTTCTTTCATTGGTCGGCCCGCTTTTAAAAAGCGGTGAAAAAAGTCAGTTCAACGCAACCATCCCCTATTTAATCGCCAGTATTATTCTTTTCCTTGGATTTCAGGAACGATTGATTATGATTATCTCGATTTTTCTTATCATTGGAGATCCCGTAGCTGCTTTCTGGGGAGTACACTTTGGCAGGCGTCGCTTCCCCAATGGAAAATCCGTTGAAGGGAGTCTGGCGTTTGTCATCGCATCTTTTCTTGCTGCTTTAC
>JBNLFC010000202.1:2254-6985 GCA_050305335.1 Leptospirales bacterium | reverse complement strand
CTCCGGTGAGCGTGTATTGAAACTCAAATTGTTCGATTTCAGACCATGTCTGTAAAACTCGGTTCATCTGCTCTCTCAGTTGCGCAGGCACAAAGATATCGGCTCCAGGCAGGTGACGCAGACTTCGCTGTGAGACATGATAGGGAATCCCGCTGGCGTGGTCCAGATGGCCATGCGTCAGGAGAATTTTTGGAAGTTCCACAAATCTGGGATCCCCCCGCCCGATGTCAAATACAAGCTTGAGCTGGGGGATGGCAATGGCCGTCTCAATGCCTCCCGCAGAGATTCCCAGATACTTGAACGGCCCGTATCCTTTTTCGATCAGTTTTATGGCAGGCTCCCTGCGGGGGGGGGATCTTCCGGCTGGATCACGGTAACAGGCAGAATTTTTTCCAGTGCTGGCTTTAACGTTTTCGCTGGCCCGGCCACGACGATGAAGAATTTTTCAGGATTACGGTATTGATCGTTCACCCGGACTATATCATGACCGTTAAGCTCCCTGATTTTTTCAGGGAAAATTTTTAAATAACCTGGAGGCATAGAGTGTGCATGGAACCTGGCTTCGCTGGTTACAAAATTATAGGGATCATCATATTGAAAAAGAGTGGAGTTCACTATGGAATCCTTTGCAAGAGCAAGCTCAGCGGGAGTTACACCTTCGCTCATGCTCTGGACAATAGAGAGCATAAGACTTAGAGTCACATCAGCCTTTTCCACCATTGTGCCGCTGTATCCGATCATATATCCAAAGTTGCCAAAGAATACGTTGGTGGTGTACGGATCGTAGGATAGGCCACGCAGTACCCGGATTTCGTGCATCATGCGTGAGTTGAACGAGCCTCCTCCCAGTGTATAGTTGCCGGTTTGAAGGGCGAAGAAGTCCGCATCATTATGGGCGGGGAGGTAGCTTCCCATAATGATGGCAGCTTGGTGAGCAGGTGAATCCACCAGGAGAATCTTTCCGTAAAGGGGAGAAGGAAATTTTTTTAAGATCGCATAATCCAGTTCCCGGGAGGCAACCTTTTCGCTTTCTACAGGAAAAGATTGCAGAAGTTTCTCGACATCACTTTTCACAGTAAGACCATCTACATCTCCGCTCAAAGTGACAATCATCCCGTTGCGACGGCCCAGCCGGTTTTTCAGGTCCGCTCGTAGATGGTCCGTCTGGATTCGATCTATGTCTGTCATTTGCAACGAACGTCCCAGCGAGCTTCCGGGAAACATGGCTTCATAGAGTTTGCGTCTCACCACACGAGCCGGATCATCGTTTCTCTGGCGTAACTCGTTGCGCATCCCATCCTTGATGACGGCCAGCTGATTGGCAGGCAAAAGTGGTCTGGAAAGCATCATTTCCATCAGGGTAAAGCCCCGCTGGTAGTGCTCTCGAAGCACGGTGAGAGTTACGGTCCACTTTTCGTAGCCAGCTTTGATCTGTAACCGGGCACCAATGCGGGCAAGTTCTGCCGCAAAAGCCTCTCCATTCAGTTCTCCCGCTCCTCCAATCTGCATCAAAGTGGTCAGAGCCTGCAGGTTGCCAGTTTCATTCAGAGATTCAACAGAACTACCACCCGGGAAGATCAGTTCAATGGTAAGAAATGGCAGAGAGGAGTCAGGAGCTGTTAAGACCAGAGTACCATCGCTTAGATAATCTTCTTGCAATGCTGGTGTATGGTCCGGCAGATCGGTTATGACCAGCCCTTCCAGAAGAGGATTCTTTCTAATTTCCATTGCGTTGTTGGACATGACTATCTTTCCTCTGTTGATTTTTTGCTGACTCTTGTGTGCAGACCCCGGGGACTTTCTTGACCAGAGCTGGCCAGGAAAAAGGAGCGCGGGAGACAGGGAAAAAATGGAGAGCATCAAAAGCGGAAATTGTTTCATACCTCCTGGTAAAAATCGATAGAATTTCATTTGAGCTACTCCTGTACCATACACGCGAAGGATTTCTGCTATTTTTTAATTTCATCGGGTGGCATCAGGCGAGCTGTCATGGCGATTTCAGGTTTCAAGTATTGAGCAGCCACTCGCTGAATATCGCCCACCGTAATCTGGTCCAGCTGGCGATAGACATCGAACATGATTTTGTAGTCGCCGGTTATTGTTTCGTAGTACGTGAGACGATCGGCAAGGTCCGCATTGGATCGCATGGAGTAGATCATTTCACTGGATAAGCCCACTTTCACACGATCCAGTTCATCCTGGGTCACCCCGTTTTTTACAATTGAGACTATCTCTTCATGGATTCCTTTTTCCACCTCATCATAAGTACGACCCGGAGCGGGAACCGCTGTTAAAAAAAAGAGATTTTCATATCGTTCTCCTGGATAGGATGAACTCACATTGATTTGAGTGGCCAGTCTATCGCGAATCACCAATCTCTGAAAAAGGCGGGAGTCCTGGCCACCTGCAAGAATACGGGAGAGAACTTCCAGAGTCAGATCATCCGGATGAGGCATGTTGGGCTTGAACCAGGCCATTACCTGGAAAGGAGAGCTTTCTTTCTTTAATTCCACATGCACCGGACGGGCCCGGGGAGGGGCAGGGTGGTTGCGAGGAATTTTCTGCACCTTCATATCCCCGAAATACTTTCTAACCAGTGCTTCCGTACGGTCAAAGTCTATGTCGCCCACTATCGCAATAGTCATATTATTAGGCGCATAGAAAGTATGATAGAAGTCGTTGGCCTGATCATAATTTAGAAAGAGTATGCTATTCATGCTGCCAATGAGCGGTTTAGCGTAGGGATGGCTTCCGTAAACCTCCAGAAAAAACTTTTCCATGAGCGCTGCACGGGGAACGTTATCCACCCTTTTCCTTCGTTCTTCCGCCACCACATCACGCTCTGTATAGAAGTCCCGAAGAACGGAGTTTTTGAATCGATCCGACTCAATTCTTGCCCATACTTCAAGTCGGTTGGCAGGCAACTCTATCTGGTAATTCGTAAGATCGCGACTTGTATACGCATTATAGCCCCGCTCACCGTTCAGAGAATAGAGGTAGGAGTCTTCGTCGGGTATAATGTAAGCACGGGCGGATTTGCTCATTGTCAGAATGCGCTTTTTCCACATACTCGCACGTTTTTCCAGAGCTTCTGCTTTCTTAACGTCGCCCTTTTTTCGGGCTTCCATCGCTTCTGTTCTTCTGGCATCCATTCGGCGAGCCCATGCAAGTATCACTTCGTCATATTTTTTTTCTTTCTCATAGTCTCTCGTACCCATGCTGGGGGTGCCTTTGAAGAGCATGTGTTCCAGCATATGGGCAATTCCCTGGGTAGCCTCGGTCTCGTCCGATCCACCGGCCAGAAATTTTACATAGAGGGCAGCAATGGGAGCATAGGAGCGCTTCATCAATATCAAGCGTATACCGTTGGGTAGCTCTACTTTGCGGATGTTTCTGGAGATCTCTTCGAGTGTGCGATTGAGGTCGCTTCTGGATTGCAACGGGGGTGACTCCTCTTTTTCTGCATGTATAATGGAAGTAGTAGCCATGGTTTGAAATACCAGGATTGATAAGAAAAGCCTTAGAGGGAGCCAGGAGATGACCTGCAAGGGGGTGAATCCGCCACTCATCTCTTTTTTCATCTCATGCAGCCCTCTTTCTTCTAAAAATCACTGAATTGAGGTGTTTTATAAAAAAAAATCGAAAACACCTGCGTATTTGACCTTTTCGCCAATCCACCCGGAGGTAGCAACCAATTCACTGAAAACCTTTCCATAAACCATAACCATATGGCCCATGAGAAGAGACATTTTGAAGCAAAATTCCAGAATGCTCTCACCTTGCTCGCATCCAGCGAAATCTCGTGGGATGTGAGCATCTTCCCGACGCCAGAAACCCGTCGTTTTGAGATGAGTGCTTAGCTATCTTTAGGCCGTTCTTCAATTTTGATTTTCAGCTTCAGCATCTTTTTATTTCGCCATACTTCCATGGTCAGAGTATTCCCGATGGTTGCGTTTCCCACTGCCCGATATAGATCTGCTGCACTGGTAACTTGCTCCCCTCCCAGTCTGGTAATGACGTCTTTCTTTTTTACTCCGGCTCTGGCTGCAGGGCTGCCCGGCTGCACACGAATGACCAGGGCACCTTGCTTGATTCCAAGGTTGAATCGCTCGGCTTCCTGCTCATTGAATGAGTATGGACTGATACCAATGAAACCCCGGATAACCTTCCCGTTTTTTTTCAGGGAGTCGATCACACTCATCACTGTGTTGATGGGAATGGCAAAGCCCAACCCTATATTGCCACCGTTAGGCGATTGAATCATGCGATTTACACCGATTACTTCTCCGTCGATATTGATGAGGGGACCGCCAGAGTTGCCCTGGTTAATGGCGGCATCGGTTTGAATCTGAGGATTGCCTGTCATATCCACATCTCTGCGGGCCACGGCGCTAACCACTCCCACTGTGAAACTGTGCTCCAGACCGAATGGGTTTCCTATGGCGATGGCCCAATCACCTACCTTTACTTTATCCGAATCCCCGGTATAGACAGGCGTAAGATTCGTTACTCCGTCTACTTTCAGAAGTGCTATGTCGGTCAGGCGATCGGCGCCTATTATTTTCGCCTCGTATTCTTTTCCGTGAATTCGAACTTTCACTGTATCCGCACCATCTACCACGTGATCATTGGTGCAGATATACCCATCGGCGGAGAGAATGAAGCCTGTTCCCAGCGACTTGCGCTTATCCTGGTTCGGTCCATTGAAAAAACGTGGTCCGAAAGGAAAGA
>JBNLFC010000202.1:0-2244 GCA_050305335.1 Leptospirales bacterium | reverse complement strand
CCCCTTGATGCTGCCGAGTTTGGATCAGTAACAAACTTACCATCTGGTCCATGCAAGTTACCATTGGCGTCACGATGTACACCATCAGGTAAAATTGAATCACCATTTGCTGAACCCTCATATCCGTCCGATCTGTTCCGTGCTGATATAGACCACGCTATCTTTGTAAAGGTCGGCTATGTCGTTGAAAGCATTCTGTAACTCATGAGCCGAAGTGTCTTCGTATTTTTTTTTCAAAGGAGATTCGGCACCGAGTGGATGATATACGAGCGTCAGGGCCACGAAAAGCGAAATGGCTGTATAAAAAAACGGGAAGAGGATTTGACCTCTCTTCTTCATGCTCTCCATAGTGTTACATCCTTCTTGCAATATTCTTGTTCTCAATCAAGTGCAGGTCTCAAAGGCCATTTATGCTATCTGTACCGGGTCTTCAGATTCGATCCCGGGATTCGTTTATTACATCCTATCCCGACCCATGGGTCTCCGGGACAAAAAAAAGATCGCCATCGTACTGTTGAACCTGTTTACGCAATTCACCTTCTCGGTCCAGCAGCAATTCATAGCCAGATTGGGACTCTTCCATGCAGGCTGCGATTTTCATGAGTGCTCCTGTCTGAAATCGTACCGGGATTCCTCTTTGACACGTAAAAATTAAGGTGTCATTCCAGGTGAATAGCTCTTCTGGAGCAATTTCCACTGTTTCGCCTGAGTCCAGCGTCAGCTGGAATCCCGTGAGCCTATCATCAGAATAGATCGGATTTCCATCAACAACCTTGAGGGGGAAGCCTCGAACTTCATCCAGAGTGGCGCATTCCATCAGTTCTCCAAATTGGTTACGGATAACGTATTCTCCCTCCTCGTTGCGTTCCAGGTTTGCCTTGAAATACTGGAGCACAGGGCCATCCATCATTCTCTCTCCCCTGTAAAACCACAGGTCCCGGTCATCAACGGAAATGCCAGGTCTTGTATTCATCATGGTGCGCTCCGTGCGGGATTATAGAGCAGGGCATGTACGGTCCCGATATTCATCCGAATGTCATTGGGGGATGGAGTGTGGGGACGAGCACCCGGTCGTATAGGACCGTCGTTGATCTGAATTGACCTCTCTCTATGGATAGCCGAGGAACGAACCCACAGGAGGCTCCCTCCACGGCTGGCAGCCTCCGAGCGAATCCACCTTTTGAAAGCTCTATCTTTAATGTTTCCCGAAAAATCTCTGATTATCATAGTGCCCAGAAAGTCCAGGTTGCCTTCCGGTCGTCCGTATAGTATCTTTACCTCGTCCGAATTTACATTTCTATGCAGATTGGGGTAATCGGAAGCAGGTTTGAACTCCACTGTATAGCAGCTACTTAAAAAAAGCAGGAGAATCAGAAATAGAGTGTTATACTTGAACCACTGCACCATAACTAAAAGTAGGCGTAAACGGGCCGGGAAGCGACCCCCATTTTTAAAAAAAAAGTTCTTTTTGGAGATTGGGTTTGATTCTCTCAAAGCAGTAGTCCGATGCATATAGAATTGATCCCCCATTGGGATGAGGAGAGCAAGTACTAATGAAGGCGATGGTGATCAAATTCCTGACATCCGTTTTACCGGAGTTTTTGCCTGCCGTTGTGAGTGAGGTCTCCCGGCTCAATGAGCGGCGTCAACTTCGAGAATTTGCCGAAGAGCACGAGCTCATAAAAACCAGAATGGAATCCCTCAATCTGAGGATCAAAATACTTATCGGATTGGTAGTTGTTCTGGCTCTCTGGAATCTTTTTCTTACCTACTGGATTCTGATAGGATAACGATATCCCCATCAATGGAGACATCCAGGTAATCTATGAGTTCTTCCACAATAAACGCGGAAACGATTGATCAGGAAAATCCCCTGAGGGTAGGCATTTCCAGTCTGGATGAGCTGGAGGAGAAGGTGAAGGCATTCCGCATCATGAATAGGACTGCCATCAAGAAGCGTTATGTAATCACCAGAGATCAAATCCTGGCTCCAGGGAGCGGAGAAGTTCTTCTGGATCGGGGTGTGGATATTGATACGCCCTCTATTAAGAATTTACGAAAGCACTTCAGCCCCAGAGACGTTCTCAAAACGTTCCAGCCGGATGAGGGGATTGTAGTCATTTCCGACCTGAACACACCTGTGGGAGTCTCGCTGGGGGTGGAACTTATAACGCGTATTATGACCATGGGCAAGGGCCGATACGAAGGGTTGATCGATCGTACGGATTCTTTCTCGGAGTATCT